>JBAVEE010001039.1:0-9179 GCA_049587575.1 Bradyrhizobium sp. | reverse complement strand
GACGCCTGATAGAGCCCGACCATCCCTCCACCGCACCAAGGGTTTTTCAAATGATTCCACGGCCAGCACAGCAGATCCCGGGCGTGTACCATCGCAAGATCGGAGACATCGTCGTTACCGCCATCAGCGACGGCTATCTCGACGGCAACCTCGATGTGATGCGCAATGTCGATCTCGAAAAGGCTCATCAGATCCTGCGAGACGCATTCCGGCCGGCGCGGCGGACCAGCGTCAATACCTTTGTGATCCATTCAAAGGGCCGCATGGCGATCGTCGACACCGGATCCGGCAATTATCTCCAGCCCACCGCCGGCTTCGTTCAGCGCAACCTCGTGGCGGCCGGTATCGATCCGAAGTCAATCGATACCGTGCTGCTGACCCACATGCACCCGGATCACTCCGCCGGCCTGACCGACATGTCGAATGGCCAACTGTTCTTTCCGAACGCGGAACTGGTCATGCACGAGAACGAACCGGCGCACTGGTTCGACGATGGCGCGATGACGAAAGTCGACGCGCGATCGAGAGAGCTCTATTTTCTTGCAGGCCGCGAACAGGTCGCGCCCTACAAGAACCGCACGCGGCTATTCCGGCAGGGCGAAGTCTTTCCCGGCGTGACCGCCGTTCCGAGCCTTGGACATACGCCGGGCCACACCGCGTATCTCATCGCATCGGGCAACGATCAGCTGATGATCTGGGGCGACACGGTGCATGTGCCGGAAGTGCAGACCGCATTTCCCGCAGCGGGCATGGCCTTCGATACCGATATCGCCGCGGCTGCGGCGTCACGCAAGCGCATGTTCGATCGGGTCTGCACCGACGGGGTGCTGATCGCGGGGATGCACCTGCATTTCCCGGCATTCTCGCGGCTCGCACGGCGAGGCGACGGCTACGTGCTTTATTACGAGGCCTGGCTCCACTCGCTGGATTCGATCTAATTCAGGGCACGACGGCACGATCGGTCGCTCCGACCGGACTCTGGTCGCCGTCGCCGAGCGCATCCCATATGGCGCTGGTGTAAGCGGTAAAGTCGGAGCTCGCGCGCAGGGCGCGCAGGTTTCGGGGCCGGGGCAGATTGATCCGATGTTCGGCAATGATGCGGGCCGGCCGCGGCGAAAAAACCAATACCCGGTCGGCCAGCGCCACCGCCTCTTCGATATCGTGGGTGACGAACAGGATGCTGCGCCGTTCCGCCTCCCAAATGCGCAACAGCTCACGCCCCATCACGGCCTTGGTCTGGAAGTCGAGCGCTCCAAAGGGTTCATCCATCAGCATCACGGCGGGTTCATAGGCCAGCATCCGGCCAAGCGAAACGCGATGACGCATGCCGCCGGAGAGCTGGGCTGGATAGGCGTCCCGAAATTCGGAAAGACGCAACAGCGCCAGCAGATCGGTCACGCGCTGCGCCCGCCGCGCCGGCGCGATGCTGGCCAAATCAAGCCCGACTTCGATATTTTCACGCACCGTCAGCCAGGGCAGCAGCGTATCCTTCTGAAACATGAAGCCGATATGCTCGGGCGGTCCATCGACTGTCTTGCCGTCAACCGAAATGACCCCGCTTTCGGCGGGGTTGAGGCCTGCGATCGCCCGCAGGATCGTCGACTTGCCGCAGCCGCTCGGCCCTACCAGGACGACGAATTCGGCCTTGTCCACTGCCAGGCTGACTCGGTCGACGACCGGCAGGCGTCCGCGAGGGGTCTCGTATGAAACCGAGACATCTTTGAGGACGATGCGCGGGGCCCCGGCAGCTTCTGTCATCTCGTCTGGCGGCGCCAATGCAGCACCTTTCGTTCGATCATCAGGATGATCTGGTTTGCGATCATCGCAATCAGCATGAGCAGGAACAGGCCGGCGAAGACGCCGGTGGTATCGAGCTGGCCGCCGGCGCGCACGACGTACCAGCCCAGACCGCGGTTGGCGCCGATGAGTTCGCCGACCACGGCCCCCACCAGCGACAGTCCTATGCCGATGCGGAAGGACGCCAGCAGCCAGGGGACAATGGAGGGGATGGTTACCTTGTGCATGATGTAGGAGCGCGGTGCACGCATGGTGCGCATCAGATCGACCATATCCGGATCGACGGTGCGGACTCCCTCGGTCACGTTCAGAATGAAAACGAACACGACCATGGAAAAGGACATCATGACCTTGGAGAAGAGGCTGATTCCGAACCACAGAATGAACATCGGGGCCAGCGCCACGCGGGGCAGGCCGTAAAGACCCATCACGAAGGGATCGAGGATTTTTGCGGCGCGCCGATATTGCGCCAGCGCGATGCCGATCGGCGTGCCGATCAGCGCGCCGAGAAAGAGCCCGAGCAGGGCTTCCGCGACGGTGGCGGAGAGGTGCCGCCATATTTCGCCGCTTCTGAGCAATGCCAGGAGTCTTTCGCCAATCAGGCTTGGCCGGCTGCTCCAGAATTCGTTGAACAGGTTGCCGGCGGCGAATTCCCAGATCAGCAGCAATCCGGCGATCAGCGCCAGCCGCCAGAGCAATGCCGAAATATCCAAGCCGTCGCGCAATGAGCCGCCGGGGTTGAGAATTTCATCGGCGATGACAGGCTCGGTCATGAGGGCGTTCGGTTCACGGCAGATAGCGCAGGGCGACGACGTCCCGGTAGGCGAGTTCCTTTACGGTCGGGTCGGCCACCCGCAGCATCTCAAGCGCGGTTTTGAAGCCGGCCTCTTTCGCATGTCCGTCATGCGACAGGCTGCGTTCGGCCGCATCGCTGGCAACCGTGACGACGAGATCCGGCGACAGCGAAGGAAAGCGTTCATGGACCGCGGCCTGTACCGCTTTCGGATCCGTCTGAATGATTTTCTCGGCCTTGACGATGGCGCGCGCCACCGCATGAGCCGTGGCATCGTTTGCCTTCAGCCAGCTGCCCACGGCAACCAGATCGAGCGCGAGATAATCGAGATCGCGAAAATCGGCGACGAACTTGTACTTCCCGGTCGCCATGTAGGCCTGGACGTCCGGCGTCGTGAACATGCCCGCCGCAACAGATCCGTGCTCGATCGCCGCGCGCATGGAGGCCCCGGTTCCTGCGGCGATAATCTCGTAATCGCTGTCGGGGCTGAATCCGAGCTTTCGTATCATGTAGCGAAGCGTGTTGTCGGTGAGGCTGCCGGGCGAGGTGATCCCGACCGGCTTGCCGCGAAGGCTTGCCAGGTCGCTCGCGGGCGATTCGATCGGCGCCAGCAGCGAATAAGGGTGCTTGTCGAGCAGGGCGACCAAGACCGCGCCGCCGAGCCCGCGACTGGCCAGCCGTATCGCGTGATCGCCGGCACAGATGCAGAGATCGACGCCACCGCCCGCCAGGGCCTGTACGGCGGGTCCGCCGCCGTCAAAATCGATGATCTCGGCGGTAATCCCCTCTGCCTCGAACAGCTTTTGCTGCATGGCGACCACGACGGGGATCGATGCAATCGATTGCTGGGCCGAGGCAATGCGAAGCGTCGTCGCGGCTTGCGCTGCACCGGTACATGACGCGATTACGCTGCATGCGCCAAGCATGAGAGAGGCGAAGCGGAAGGTGGAGCGTTTCCGCAATCGCGGGGCGGATGCTTCAATCTGGTTCACCCGGCCCGCCGACGTTAATTCGGCAATTTGGCGGCGAAGATCGAATCGCGAAGACAGAGGCAGCCCTTTGGATCCTGCCATAACCTCTCCTTTTCATGCAGAAGACCGATCGCCCGCGCTACCGCATTGAACTCATAGCCCGAGAAGCGCTCGGCGATATCGGTGAAATAGAGCGGCGCTTTTTCCAGCACGGCGGCGATCTCTTCGGCGAGTTTGCCGATGACTTCGCCAGAGGCTTTCTCGGCCTCGGAATCGGCCTTGCCGCCGAGATAGTCGGCGATCCTGGCCGTATCGGCATAGGCGTAGGTGATGCGCTGGTAGCGCTCTTTGGGAATCCCCTCCGAGATCGTCGCATCGATGCCCACCTTGGCGGTAGTCGGCACGATGCCGTGCGGTGTAGGCGCGAGAGACGGGTCCAGCGGCTTGCCGCGGGCATTGCTGACGATCAGGATGTCCCGGTCGCCCTGGACCCGGGTCGCAATCGCCCATTCGACCTCGACGGGATTGAACACGTCGATATCATCGTCGACGACGACGACGTGCTTGATGTCCATGACCGATAGCGCGGCCAGCAGCGCGTTCTTGCCGTCGCCGGCCTGCTTCTTGATCGAGATCACCGCGTGCCAGAAGGTGACGCCGCCCATCGTCATATTGATGTCCTTGACGACGACGCCTGCGGTCCGCAACGCCTGCCGGATCGCGGTATAGCGCGTCGGCGCCATCAGCCAGGTATTTTCCCACGGCATATGCAGCGAATAATAGACGGCGTCGCGGCGCATCGACACCGCCTTCACCCGAACGATCGGGTTCCAGTGCAGGCCGCCCATCAGCCAGGTGAATTCGCCGAAGCGCCCTTCGGGGTGGGTCCAGCCCGTGGGCAGGACTTCGGCTTCCAGAACGATTTCGGCATCCGCGATATAGGGAACATCCACGGTCTCGCAGGCCGCCAGCTTGACCGCCTTCCCGCGAATGCCGCCGGCGATCGCCATTTCGTCGGTGCCGAGCGGCGCCTTGAATCCGGCGCCAAGCAACTCGATCGGATGCGTTCCGATTGAGATCGAAATCGCCAAAGGCCGCTTGGCCTCGTAGGCACGCTGGACGAACAACCGCATGTTGTTGGGCGTGACAATGTCGATGCCGGTCAGGTTCTTTTCCTTGACCATGAATCGGTAAATCCCGGTGTTGATTCCGTATTCGGGGTCGCGGGCGATGACGACACCGGCGGTGATCATCGGGCCGCCGTCATAAATCGACGACATCGGGATCGGGAGCTTGTAGAGATCGACGTCATCGCCCTTCATGACGATCTCGCGCGTCGGCGAACTCGCAACGCGTTCGGGCGGAATCGGGTTGTTGATCCCGTTCTTCAGCCGCTCCTCGATCTGCGGATATTCGGTTGCACCCATCGCCATCATGGCGCGTTCGCGTGACCGGATGATACCCGACACGACCGGTATGTCGTAGCCAATGACCTTGTGGAAGAACAAGGCCTTGTCGGACTGGTCGACCAGGGTGGCAATATGGCGGATGTCGATCGGCTGATGAAAGTCGATCAATTCGCCGGCCTGACGCAGGCGATCGAGGAATCCGCGGAAGGTCTCGTCCATCCGGTTCTATCTCCGTGCCGTGTTGTTTTTCCCGCCAACTGATGAAGATGCAGCCGGGGCGAATTTACGTTGCAATTTTTGGGCCGCCAATTCGCGCAACGTGCTGCGATCGAGCTTGTTGGTTGACGCCAGGGGAAGGCTGTCGACAAACCAGATGGAGCGTGGATGCTGGTAGGCGGGAGCATTCTCAAGGGCAAACGACTTCAGGCTGCTCTCGTCAAGGACGCTCCCCTCACGCTTCACCACGAATGCCACCGGCTTGGTGCCCTTGATGTCGTCGTCAACCGGCACGACGCAGGCCTGGACAACGTCGGGATGGGTTTCCAGCATTTTCTCGACTTCGCCAGGGAAAATGTTTTCGCCGCCGCTTACGAACATGTCGTCGGTCCGTCCGACGAAATAGTGGAAGCCGTGTTCGTCGCGGCGAAACACGTCGCTGGTGATATAGAAGCCGTCCCTGGTAATTGGCGACACGAGCTCCGGGCGATTGTGATAGCCGTTCATGATCGCCGGGCTTTTCATCTCGAGGACGCCGGCGTCGGAGGGGAGACCATCATCACCAACAAGCCGCAGCTGGATCTTGGGGTGCGGGTAGCCGACCGACATTTCGGGCGGCGGCAATCCCTGCGGGTGCGGCCCGAAAACCACGGGCCCGGCCTCGGTCGTGCCATACGCGTTGGTAACGGCCGCTTTTGGCAGGGCGCGGTGAATCGCCTCCATCAGACTATGACTGACGGGGGCCGATCCCATCCGCAAGAACTCGACACTGGAGAGGTCCGTCGCCGCGAGCCTTTCTTTGTCATTCAGCATCATGGCGATCATCGGCGGAACCGCGGTGAGCCATGTGCAACGATAATCCCCGATGGCCTTCAGGTAGAGTTGCGCGGTGAATTGCGGCAGCAAAATCACCGTTGCGTGGGCCGCATGCGCCAGCTGGCTCATGGCCAGTGCGTTCATGTGGTAGAGCGGGGCTGCGACCAGAAAGCGATGGCGCGACATGTCCTGGGCGGCCATTCGCTGTTCAACCACCCAGATATGACTCTGGTGCGAGAGCACGACGCCCTTCGGGCGCCCGGTCGAACCTGAAGTGTAGAGAAACATCGCCGGTTCACCGCGTGTTGCCGCGATTGCGGTGAACGGGCCCGGCTTCAGGAATCCGGTAAACTCGCTGCCTTCGCCATCAAATCTGATCCGCGACAAATCCTTCGGAGCGCCGGCAAAGCGCTGCGCGTCGCAGAACACGAGCTTGGCGCCTGAATCGTGAATAATGTAGTCGATCGTTGCCGCCGGGAACTTGAAGTTGACGGGCACTGCCACAAAGCCGGCGCGCATGATGCCGTGAATGGTCGTGAGATATTCGAAGCGGTTGGCGGACAGAATCGCCACCCGATCGCCACGCGCGAGGCCTCGCGCTGCAAGAGACCGGGCGACCGCATTGGCCTGGGCTTCGAAATCCCCGTAGCTGAAGCGGCGCTCCGAGCCGGTGCCGAGATCGATGATGGCGACCTTGTCGGGATCGCGGCCAGCCGACGTCAACGCTCCCAGATTTGTAAACGCAGGAGTTTCGGACACCGCGGAGTCCCGTCAGGCCGGCGGCGATGTCAGATAGGTCCCGCGCCCGCTTGCCAGGAGGCGGCCATCCTTGTCGAAGACCTTGGCTTCCGCAACCGAGAACTGCCTGCCGAAATGCACGATCTCACCGCGGATCGTCAGCACGCCGGGCATCGCGGCGCGATGGTAGTCGACGCGCAGATCCACGGTCGGAACCCCGCGCCCGGTCTTGGAGACCATGGCCCAGTCCGCCGTGAGGTCGACCAGTGTCGCAAGGATGCCGCCATGGGTGTAACCCCGGTCGGGATTCACCACCCACTCTTCGCGCCAGTTGGCCGTCAGCTCGATGGTGCCGTCGCCAACGGCTGTGACATTCAACCCGAGCCATTGGTGGAACGGGCCACGCGACAACAGCTTCTGTACGTCTTCGATGCTGGGGACTTCGCTCATCTAACGGAAACCTCCTTAGGTCCGGCCTCCCGTGAAAGGCGGACAGGACGATGATCAGAAACTAGCCTCGCCGCCTCGCTTCGAGTCGGGTGAATCGGAGCAATCAGGGGACGACGACGACCTTGCCGATGACCTCGCGATCCCGGATCAGGCGCAGACCTTCCGCCGCCTTCTCGAGAGGCAGCACTTCATCGATCACCGGCTTGATCCTGTTCTCGACAATCATCTTCATGAGATCGGTCAGGTTCTCCTCATAGAAGCTGTTCGAGCCGATCACCTTCAGTTCGAAGCTCCAGATGTAGCGGAGATCCTCCTTTGGATCGTGCCCGGCAGTGGCGCCGCATACCAGCAGGCTTCCGCCACGCTTGAGGCAACGCAACGACGGCACCCAGGTTTCGCCGCCCGTGAAATTGATCACGACGTCGACGCCGCCATCATAGGTGCGCCGTTGCGGCTTGCCGTATTTTTCGATCGCCCACTTCGAGAAGTCGACTTCCTTGTAGTTGATCGTCTCATCGGCGCCCATTGCCTTGAGCTTTTCCATTTTTTCCGCGCTGCTGGCGCAGGCGATGACCTCGGCGCCGAGCAGTTTGCTCAAGATGACGCAGCCGGTGCCGACGCCGCCGCTGGCGCCCAGGATGAGGACGCGGTCGCCCTTGCGGACCGTGTTGTGGGTAATCAGCATGCGGTGAGCGGTGCCGTAGGCCACCGGCAGCGAGGCCGCCTCCTCGAAGCCGACGCCGTCGGGCATGGCGATGAGCTGGTCGGCTTCGACAAGGCAGTACTCCGCCATGCCGCCGTCGAGCATCTCGCCCATCAGCCCCTTTTTCTTGTTGAGCGGATTGACGAGAACGCGGCTGCCGATCTTCCAGCCGGAAACCCCCTCGCCGATTTCGACGATCTCGCCGGCCATATCGAGGCCGATAATCACGGGCAGCGGCACCTTGATGCCCGGCATGCCCTGCACCGTAAACACGTCGTGATAATTGAACGACGATGCGCGCACGCGGATCACGACCGCGCCTGGTCTCGCCTTTGGCTTTGGGTGATCCTCGACCACCGCCAGATTTTCCAGCCCGCCATGTTGGCGCAGAACCAGCGCCCTCATCGTTTCTGACATCATGTTTCCCTGTTCAATTGCAGCCACGCCAGCGAGCATCGGGCGCGCGTGCAGGCGATTCAAAACCTTATCCGGACGGCAGTTTGCAGCGCCAACCGTACCTCGTCGAGCCGGCTTAAGCTCTTCGCTCCACGGCATGATTTCAAAGCCGGGTATTCCCTCTTGCCGGTCGTCAGATCCAACATCCTCTCAAGACCGGCGCTCTTCGCCGTCCACGATGGAACGGATTTTTGCCGAGGGGCGGCGCAATATCAAGACGTATTCCTCGCAACCCACCCATTCGGGGAAGGATTTCCCACTCTGGCCGGCGGATGCGCAATGATGTTCCCGCGCGCGGGCTTGTTGTGTTAGCAAATCCTCCGGTCCTGGTTTTGAGACGGGGGTTGCGCATGGATGATCTTGACCTCGCGCTTCTGCAAATCCTGCAGGAGGATGCGACGCTGAAAGTAGCTGAAATTGCCGAAAAGGTGGGGCTTTCGCCGACCCCCTGCTGGCGTCGCATTCAGAAACTCGAAGAGGAAGGCCTCATTCGCAAGCGTGTCGCCTTGCTCGATCCAGTGAAGCTGCGCGTCGGCGTCACCGTCTTTATTGCCATCCGTACCAATCAGCATAACGCCGCATGGGTCAAGAAGTTTACCGCCATCGTCATGTCGATCCCGGAGATTGTCGAGTTTTACAGGATGAGTGGAGACGTCGATTACCTGTTGCGCGCGGTGGTGCCGGATATTGCCGGGTACGACGCGGTCTACAAAAGGCTGATCGAAAAAATTGAGTTGGGGGATGTCAGTTCGAGCTTTGCGATGGAACAGATCAAGTTCACCACCGCTCTGCCTCTGCAATTTGCGGCGCGCAGCGAGGCGGCTTCAAGG
>JBAVEE010001038.1:0-9156 GCA_049587575.1 Bradyrhizobium sp. | reverse complement strand
GCATCATGGTGTCGCCGAAGCTCGCTAGGGAGCACCCCGAGGCGGTCAAGGGCATGCTGCGCGCCGTCAACCGCTCATTGAAGGAAACGGTTGAAAATCCCGATGCCGCCATCGACCTTCTGGTGAGCGAAGAACCGCTGATCAACAAGAACATTGAACGGCGCCGGCTGCTGTACGTTTACAAATCCCTGATCGAGACGCCGGAGGCGCGTGAGCTTGGCATCAGCGACGACAGGCTGAAATCCGCGATCGCGACCAGCGCGACGTCGTTCGATCTGTCGCGGGTTCCTTCTCCTGGGGAAATTTTTGACCGCTTCTTTTTGCCAGCCAAGGCCGACCGCACTCCGCCGGCGATCGTCCCGTGAGCAAGGATAGCTCGCGTACCATCGTCTGCGCGCACGCGATCGGGACGGTGCGGCCGTCGACGGGCGCGCAGGCCATCACCATCACGGGCGGCAGGTTTTCCTCGATCGAGCCCGCCGCGCCGGCCCCGGATCGGCTGCTGGCGATGCCCGCGCTGGTCAACGCGCACGATCACGGGCGGCCGGTCAGCACCAGTTCGATCGGCGCCGACGCCAAGCCGCTTGAATCATGGCTGCATTATTTCGCGCTTTTTCCGTCCGTGGATGCCTATCTCGCCGCAGCGCTGACCTTCGCCAACAGCGCACTCGGCGGCACCGGCACCGTGATGGTGCATTATACGCGCGCACAAGGATTGACCGACCTTCCGACCGAGGCTGCGGAGGTTGCACGCGCGGCACGCGATGTCGGGATACGTGCGGGCTTTGCGGTGTCGATGAAGGACCGCAACCCGCTGGTCTATAGCGGGTCCGAAGCGTTGCTGGCCGCCCTCCCCCCGGAAGCCCGATCCGAAATCGGCCGGCGTCTGATCTACAAGCCGCTGGCGCCTTCCGACTACATGGCACTGGTCGACGACGTTGCGGCCGCGGCGGACGGACCCGGATTTAATGTCCAATATGGGCCGAACGGCGTGCAATGGTGCAGCGACGAACTTCTGCAAACCGTGGCCCGTGCGTCGCAACGCACGGGCCGTCGCGTCCACATGCACTTGCTGGAGACAAAATATCAGCGGCAATGGGCCGACACGGCCTATCCGAACGGCGTCGTGCGTATGCTCGATGACATCGGCCTGCTGTCGCCCCGCCTGACGCTGGCCCACTGCGTGTGGGCGAGGCCCGAAGAACTGGAACTGCTCGCCGAACGCGGCGTCACCATTTCCGTCAATAGCAGCTCCAATCTGCACCTTCACTCCGGCCTGGCGCCGGCGATCGAGATGAGAAAACGCGGCTGTTCCGTTGCGCTCGGGATCGACGGCAAGGCACTCGATGACGACGATGATGCCTTGCGCGAATTGAGGCTCTCCTACCTTCTGCACGCAGGCACCGGTTTTGATCTTGCCATGACACGACAGCAAGCCCTTCACGCGGCCGTCAGAAACGGACGATTCTCGGTGACAAATGTCAGCGATGGCGGCCTGATTGAGGCCGGTTCCGCCGCTGATATGTTGCTGCTGGACTGGGCCGCGCTCGACAATGACGGGCTTCGCGAGGATATTGAGCCAATCAACATGCTTTTTTCGCGCGCAACTGCCAGGCACATTCGCGAATTGATCGTTGCGGGCCGGACCATCGTCCGGAACGGCCGCGTATCGGGGGTAGATCTTCCCGCCATTCGGCAAGAGGTGCTGTCGCAGATGCGATCGGGCATGGCCGGAAACGCAACGCTGCTCTCGGCATTGTCGGCGCTCGATCAAGCCGTCGCCAGGCATTATCTTCCCGAGCCGCATTGCTGCTGAATGAAGATTTCCACGGTGCCTTGTCGCCCGGCGCCCGCGCCTGAATCGATACAATCGTGAAAACGGCCTGTACCTATCCAGGCCGAGCACAGCGCCAGAACGGAGGACCGCGCGTCAACGCTACCAAAGCCGCGTCAGATGGCCGCTGCAGCCGGCGCCGCTCCGATATGGGGCACGGCATCGACCAGCTCGCGCGTGTAAGCAGTCTGCGGGTTGTCGAAAAGCGTCCGGCTCGCGCCCTGTTCGACAATGCAGCCGTTGCGCAGAACGATGGTGTGGTCACACATCATGCGGACCACGTTGAGGTCGTGACTGACGAACAGCAACGCCAAATTATCCTCGCGTCTCAACCTGTCCAGCAATTGCAGCACCACCGCCTGTACCGAGACGTCGAGCGCTGCCGTCGGCTCATCCAGCACCAATAGCCGGGGTTGGCAGGCGATCGCCCGGGCAATTCCGACGCGGGCCTTCTGGCCGCCGGAGAGCTGATGAGGGAAGCGCGGCAAAAGCTCCACCGGCAATCCCACCCGCTGCGCGCACTCCTCGACCCGGCGCCGCAATGCGTCGCCGGGGCGCATCCCCGAAAGCCGCAGCAACGGGTGGGCGATGCAATCGAACGCCGTGAACCGCGGGTTCAGGCTTTCGTTGGGATCCTGAAAGACAATCTGGATGTCCTTGCGTACCGGCGAGCGGTGGAAATCCCGCGCGGCCAGATGGCCGATCGATTGGCCGTCGAACAGGATGACGCCTTCGCTGGGGTCGATCAACCGGCAGATCATACGCGACGTCGTGGTCTTGCCGGAGCCGGACTCGCCGACCAGCCCGACGCTCGCTCCGGCCGCCAGGGTCATGGAAAAATCGGCCACCGCCGGCGGCCCCTGGTCGTAGCGCTTGGCGAGGTTTTTCACATCCAGCAGCGGCGGCGTGCCCGGCATCGGCGCTAGCCGGGGCTTGCACGCCGCCAGCATGGCCAGGTAACGACCTCTCTCCTCGTCCGTCACCAGATCCTCGATCCGCGAGGTCGCGGTCGGCGACGCCGCAACCAGGCGCTTGGTGTAGGCATGTTGCGGATTGCGGAAAAGCGTCTCGGGCGCCGCCTCCTCGACAAGACGTCCCTGCTCCATGACCACGACACGACGGCAATATTGAGCGGCAAGGCCGAGATCGTGCGTGATCAGGATCGTGGCCATCCCGCGTTCAGCGGCAATGCTTGCCAACAGGTCCATCACCACCTTCTGCGTGGTGACGTCGAGGCCGGTGGTCGGCTCGTCCGCGATCAGCAGCTTCGGGTTACAGGAAATCGCGATCGCGATCATAACCCGCTGGCACATCCCGCCGGACAGCTCGTGCGGATAGGCCGTCATGCGTTTTTCGGGATCGCGGATTTGAACCGCGCGCAGAAGCTTCAGCGCCTCGTCCGCAGCTTCCTCCTTCGACAAGCGTTTGTGACTGCGGATCGCATCGGCGATCTGAAGGCCGATGGCCCGGATCGGGTTGAGCGCCGCGCGGGGGTTCTGAAAGATCATCGACATGGCGGCGCCATGCAGCACGCGGAAGTCGCCGTCCGCTATTTTCGTGATGTCCTGCCCGCGAAGCAAAATCCTGCCCGCCGTCACCCGCCCGGCCGCGTCAAGCAGCCGCGTGGTCGCAAATCCGGTGACCGATTTCCCTGAACCGCTTTCGCCGACGAGCCCGAGCATTTCGCCCTGATCGAGCGAGAGCGTCACCCCGCGCACCGCTTCGACAAGGCCGCGGCGTGTCGAAAACGTAACGTGAAGGTCTTCGATCTGCAGCAACGGCCCGGTCATGTCCGCATTCGGGGATCGAGAATGTCCCGCATCCCGTCGCCGAGCAGGTTGAAGCACAGCACCGCCAGCATCAGCGCCAACCCCGGAAACGCGACCAGCCACCATTTCCCGGTCGAGATGAAGCGTGCGCCTTCCGCGACCATGATGCCCCATTCCGGGGTCGGCGGCTTGACGCCGAGACCGATAAAGGAAAGACCGGCGGCGTTGAGGATGGCCCAACCCAGGTTGAGCGACATCTGCACCGCCATCGCCGGAAGCACATTCGGCAACAGGAAACGCAATACCACCGAGATATGGCTTTCGCCGCTGGCGCGTGCCGCCTCCACCCAGCCGAGATTGCGGCGGATGTTGACCTCCGCGCGGGCAAAGCGAATGTAAAAGGGCAGATTGATGATGGCGGTCGCGATGACGATGTTCTCGACGCGGTTGCCGAGCGCCGCAACCATCGCCATGGCCAGCACGAACAGCGGAAAGGCCATCATCACATCGACGAAACGGCCGACCGCGCGATCCAGCCGGCCTCCGGCATAACCGCAGAAGGCCCCGATCACGGCCCCGAGCGCGAAGGAAATGCCGACCGCCGAGACGGCGATGACGAGATCGAGCCGCGTTGCCACCACAAGCCGGCTGAACGAATCGCGGCCGAGCTGGTCGGTGCCGGCAAGGTGCGCCGCACTCGGAGGCGCGAGCGCCTGCGATACGTTCGAGGCGATCGGATCGTAGGGCACGATCGACGGCCCGAAGATGGCGACGAGGATTAGCAGGACGACGCCCGCTGCAGCAACTGCGGTCAGCGGGTTGCCGCGCAGGATCCATGCCGTATGACGCAGGGTCGCGCTGGCCATCAGATCGACACCCGCGGGTCGGCAATACCATAGAGAACATCGACCAGCAGATTGACCACGACAAAGATGCTGGCCATCAGCAGCACGAATCCCTGCACGGGCGCATAGTCGGACGACAGTAGGGCATCCAGCGCATAGGAGGCCACGCCGGGCCAGGAGTAGACCTTCTCCACCAGCACGTTGGCGCCGAGCATGGTCGAGAATACGATACCGGCAATAGTGATGACCGGGAGGATCGCGTTGCGCAATGCATAAGTCACGACAATGCGCCACCAGGAAAGCCCGACCGAGCGCGCGGTGCGCACGAAATCGCTGCCGAGCGAGACCAGCATCGACGCGCGCGTGATTCGCGCCAGCGGTGCAATCACGAACAATGCCATGGTCGCCGCCGGCAGGATCAATTGTCGGAAGGCTGCCCACCACCCATCGACATCTCCCGCCAGCAGGAAGTCGACCGTCAGGAAGCCGGTGCGCGAGGGCGGCAATGACGTGAAGACGTCGATCCGCCCGGTCGGATCGGGCGCCAGACCGAGCAGGTAGTAGAACACATAGATCAGCAAGAGGCCCGAAACAAAGGTCGGCACGCAAACCCCGAGCGCGCAGAACAGCCGCACGCCATGGTCGATGACGGAGCCCGGCTTCAAGGCTGCCAGCACGCCGAGCGGGATCGCCGACACCAGTGCGATCAGCAATGCGGTCAGGGTCAGCTCCAGCGAGGCCGGCAGGCGATCCCTGAGATCGGTCGTGACCGCCTGCCCGGTCATCAGGGACCGGCCGAGATTGCCGCGGCCGATATCGTAGAGATACAGCAGCAATTGCTCCGGCACCGGCTTGTCCAGTCCCATTTGCTTGCGGATGACCTCGATTTCCTCCTTGCCGGCGTTTGGTCCGGAGGCAAAGAACACCGCGGGATCGCCCGGCAATACCCGCATCAGCAGGAACGTAAAGACCAGCACACCGAAGAGGGCCGGCAGCGAGGACATGAAGCGCCTCCCCGCCCGCATCATCGTTGCACCAAAGCTTTTCATGACGGCCAAAGCGTCACTTGCGGCGGAGGTCGCGATAATCGACCTGGCGGTGAAATTGATAGGTGTAGCCATCGATCGAGGTTGCCATCACGGCGTCCTGGCTCGGCTGCCAGAGTGCAATCTGCGGCATCTCGGCGAAATGAATCGCGTTGAGCTTCCTGCCGTCCTCGTCGTATTTTGTCTTGTCCGGCTCGAACCGCGCCTCCTGGGCGAGCGCCGTCAGTTCCGCATTATTGATGCTGCTGTAATTCCAGCGCTGATTGCCGGTATAGAAATTGCGGTAGAAATAGTCGGTCGAGGGCAGCCAGGCGACGATGCCTTCGGTGAAGAAGGGCAGCTTCTTCTCGTTGATCTGCGTCGACATCTGCGCATCGGGCAGTTTCTGGATATCGACCTTGATGCCGATCTTGGCAAGCGATTCCTTGACCAAAGCTGCCATCGGTTCGGCGGTCGAAGCCTGGCCGACATTGAAGCTGAACGTCGTCGAGAAACCGTCCGGCATCCCGGCCGCCTTCAAATACCCCCTGGCCTTGTCGAGGTCGAGCTTGACAGGTTGCGGGAAAGGAAAGGCGCTGGTCGTCGGCTTGCCGTCCGTCCAGGTGGCGCCAAACAGCGGCGTTCCGCGGCCGAACAGAGCCGCCTTGAACATGTCGTCATAAGGCAGCGCGTAGGCGACGGCGCGGCGCACGTTGACGTTGTCGAAAGGCGGGATCGTATTATTCATCGAAATGAAGGTCACGGAATTGTATTGCGGCGTCGAGATCACCTTCAGGGTGCCCTTGCCCTCCAGCGACTGGACGTCACTGGCCTGCAGATCGACCGCAATGTCGGCGTCACCGCGCTCGACCAGGTTGGCGCGTGTCGCCGGCTCCGGCACGGTCTGCACGATGACCCGCTTGAAGAACGCGGACTTGTCGGGCGAGCCGCGGTTCCAGGCCTCGTTGCGCTTCATGATCACCTGTTCCCCGGGCTTGAAACTCTCGATCATATAGGCGCCGCTGCCGGCGGTGTGCTCCTTGAGCCAGGAGATCGCCCAGGGATCTTCGGCCGTCGCATTCGCCTTCGCGGCCCTGGAGTTGATGATGATCGGATAGACGGTAGCGAGATTGGGCAACGCAAGTTTGTCGGGCTTCGGCAGCGTCACTTCGAAGGTCAGGGGGTCGATCACCTTGAACTGATCGGCGTTGGTCAGCGACCCCGTGAGGAGCTGAGCCTTGCCGAGCACCGGCGCCGTTACGGCGCGGTCGAGCGACCACTTGACGTCTTCAGCGGTGACCGGCGTCCCGTCCTGAAATTTGGCGTCCTTGCGCAGATGAAAAGTGATCTTCATGGCGTCGGGGCTGACGTCGTAGGATTCGGCCAGTTCGCCGGTGACCTTGTCGAGATCGAACACCCACTTGCCGTTCAATTGCTTGCGGCCGAACGACACCAGCCGGTCATAGGTGCTGAGACTGACCGCGAAAGCCTCACGGGTCGTTCCCGGCACATTCGGATCGAGTGTGTTGACGGACGCGCCGGTGACATAGCGCAACGTCTCGGCACGGGACTGCGCCAGAGCCGGCGCTGCGGCGAGCAAGAGCACCAGGGCGGCGACCGCGCCGAACAAAGACCTGCAATAGCGAATTCGCATTCTTCTACCCTCTGAATTCAACAAGGAGCCTGCCTGAGGCTATCGAGATCACAATCTTTCTTAAGGACCATCTTACTTTCTTAAGGACCATCTTAAGCAAATTCCGCGCCAAGCGATATTTTTCTGAGCGATCCAGGCGCCGGCGTGGTCGATTCAAGGTCAAATATCCGGATATGTCCAGCATCCAGAACGGAGCGCTCAATTCACTGGAAGCGGGTTCTTTCAAGCGGCAAGCCAGCCACCGTCAACCGCCATCACGGTCCCGGTCGTGAACGACGACGCATCGCTGGCCAGATGCAGCGCGGCCTCGGCGACCTCCTCCGCCCTGCCAAATCGCTTCATGGCGTGGCGATTCCGCGACGCCTCACGAACCGGCTCCGGATCGGCATGCCGGGCAAAACTTCGCCGCAGCATCGGGGTGTCGATGGCGCCGGGCGCGATCGCATTGACGCGAATTCCGTCCGCGCCAAAATCCACGGCCATCGTCCGCGTCAGGCTGATGATGGCGCCCTTGGCGGCGATATAGGCGCTGTTGCCCCTGCCGCCGGCGATCGCGAGTTGCGAGGCGAGCGTGATGATCGAGCCCTTGCCCTGCCGCTGCATCTGCGGCACGGCCGCACGCGACCATAGCCAGGTGCCGCCGACATGGGTGCGGAACACCGCGTCCCAATCGGCGGGATCGGTCGTCACCACCGTCCCGCCGCAGGACCAGCCGGCGGCGGTCATCAGCACGTCAAGCCGGCCGTACTGCGACACAGTTTCCCCGACCACGGCTTTCGCGAAATCGCCGTCACCGACATCGCCCAGATGCTCCGATCCGTCTCCCTTCGCGGCGCGAATCGCCGCAAGCGTTTCCTGCATCCCGGCGATATCGCGATCGACAAGCGCCACGAACGCGCCTTCGGCGGCGAACAGCACGGCGCTGGCGCGGCCGATGCCGGACCCCGCCCCGGTGATTACCGCGATCCGCCCCTTCAGCCGCATGTCACATTCCTTTTCCATGACGCATCCACCATTTGTCGAGATCGGCCGCGGAATCGGCGCAGCCGAAGCCTGCGCGCCAGCCGAATTCCTGTTCCATCCGTAACGCCGACAACGGCGCGCGATCGGCTTCGCTATGCAGATCGATCGTCGCGGCTTCACCCGGTTCGGCCAGGCGGCAGACGAAACCGTGATGGAGGGCCGCGAGATCCTGTCCCCATTGCAGCGCCGACCATTCCCGCCCGGTCGAGACATTGTAGAGGCCGTGCTTGGGTTTCACTGCTTCGGTCAGCAACGTCACGGCGTCAGCGACATCCGGAGCGTAGATCCAGTCCCGGATGCCCGGGCGAGACAGGACGGCCTCTTCTCGCTGCCGCAAGGCCGCAATGATTTGCATCTGCGCGCTCGGTGTGTCGCGCAGCCCTGTTGCCCGCTCCCATGGCCCGAACACGCCGCTCAGCCGCACGCTGATGATATCGGATTGCCACAATGCGGCCAGACGCGACGCCACCTTTTCGGAGGCATATTTGGTGATGGCGTAGAGCGAGACGGGATCGCAGGCCGTCTCTTCGTCAAGCAATGTATTCCGGAAAGCGGCGGCGCCATACGCGGCGGCCGACGACAGGTTGATGATGCGCCCGGCGCGGTCATGCCGCGCGGCCATCAGAATTGGCAGTTGAGTCAGCAGATTGACCTGCAGGATCGATTGAGGATCGACCGCCTCGCGCGCGGGACCAGCGGTGATGGCCGCCCCGAGAATGATCGCGTCAAAGCCGCCTGCGATCGTTGTCTCGACGGATTGCGGCTCGGTGACATCTCCCTGAACGACCGTGAGCAACTCGTCGTAGCCGGCGAAAATCCGGTGCGCGGCGCGCGGCAAGGCTATGCGGTCGAACAGAGTCACCCGGTGCCCGCGCCCGAGCAGCGCGGCGGCGATATTGATCCCGACGAATCCGGTACCGCCAAAGATCAGGACTTTCAATTTCTCAGCCCCCGCCGTCAGGCTTCACAACAGGGTCGCGCCAAAATTCCGCGCCGGGTCCATATC
>JBAVEE010001037.1:0-2896 GCA_049587575.1 Bradyrhizobium sp. | reverse complement strand
AGGCGCGGAGAAGGAAGTCCTCACCCTGAGGGTTTGTCCTCAGGCGACCTGTCAGTGAAGTTAAGCGACCTGGCTGTGGGTCTCGGCGACATATTCCGGGTCGGTTTCGCAGATCACCCGGTTACGGCCGTTGCGCTTGGCGGCGTAGAGGCAGGCATCCGCGCGTTCGATCAGGGCGTCGGGGTCATCGCCGGGCTTCAGCATCGACACCCCCACCGAAATGGTGACGCGGCCGAGAATTTCGCCGGTGGACTTTTTCTTCAGCTCCTTCGACATCACGGCGCGCCGGATATGATCGGCGACCGTCAGTGCCTGGCGAAGCGCGGTATTGGGCAGCACGACCGCGAATTCCTCGCCGCCGTAGCGGGCGGTGATGTCCTGACCCTTGATGGTCTGCTTCAGCGACAGGCCGACCAGCCGCAGCACCTGATCGCCGGTGAGATGGCCATAGGAATCGTTGAACGATTTGAAGTGGTCGATATCGAACATCAGCAGCGAGAGCGGCTCACCGGACGCCTGCGCATTTTGAACCGCCATATCGATCGAGCGATCGAAATATTTGCGGTTGCCGAGTCCGGTGAGGGGATCGGTGAGGCTTTCGGCCCGGATCGCCTCCAGACTCTGCTGGAGGTTGCTGATTTCAGATTTCGACAGCGCCAGCCGCTCTTCCAGAGCCTTGTTGGTGTCGCGCATCTCGCCGGTCGATTTCACCAGCGCTTCGACGATCCTTTTGACGTGATCGCGGTTCTCCGCGATGGCGAGTTCCCTGGTCGCCCCGGACAGCGTGGCGTCATAGCTCGCCGACATGCCCAGCGCATCGCCGATCAGCCGCATCACGTCGTCGATTTCGCCGATCACGCGCGCGCCGACCTTGTCGATGCGCTCGGTGGTCTTGATGTGGGAAAGGTAGGTCTCGTAGATCTGCTCGAGATCGGCTTCGGTCAGCTTGCCGTTGCGCGCCAGCGTCTCGTTGATGATCTTGTTGAGAGGTGCATTGTAGCCGGTGGCGTAGACGTACCAGATTTCATAATTGCGGGGCACGGCGGCTTGCCGCAGCGACCTGATCTGGCCAAGCGCCAATTCAGCGAAGGCCATGGTGCGTTCATGTTCGTCGAGCACTGATCACGTCCCCAAGCGGCGGACAGTGCCGCTCGCTTCCCGCGCCAATCACTAAAATAATTGCGTCAGGTTAACGGAGGTTGATGAACGACCCGTAAACGGGGTCGCACCAGCCTTCGCAACTGCGAAATTTAATGTTCAGACGCGGGCGCGGACGGGCCGCAGCAGGAATGCCGGGAGATGCGAGTGGTCGGCAGGTTCTGACGATGACGGCTCGGGTGAGGTTTGCGGCGCAGGCGCACGGCCGATCGACGGCGTGCGTGACGGCGGCGGGGCGACCGGCGGCGTGAATGCTGCGGCAGGTGCCTGCGGCTGCGGTGTGGAATGACGGCCTCCGCCGGAGCGTCGGGGTTCGCGTTCACGGCGCGGCTTGCGGCCACCACGTGAACCTTCCCGTCCGCCTTCTCTTGCACTTGCACCTTCTCTTGCACCTTCGCGCGCCTGCTGGCCGCCGTCGGCCGGCGTTGCCGTGCGCTCAACGGTCTCGACCTCGGCGCCGCCTTCGACGCGGGGAATGCTTTGGCCGATCAGCTTCTCGATCGCGGCCATCGACTTTTGATCGAGCGGGGTGACGATGGAGATCGCGGTGCCGGCGCGGCCGGCGCGCCCGGTGCGGCCGATGCGGTGGACGTAGTCGTCGGCATGATGGGGTACGTCAAAATTGAAGACGTGGCTGGTGCTGGGAATATCAAGGCCACGGGCGGCGACATCGGAAGCGACCAGCAGCGGAATTTCGCCCTTGCGGAATTGATCCAGCGCTGCGGTGCGCGCCGACTGATCCATGTCGCCATGCAGGGCGCCGACGGCGAAGCCGTGCTTCTGCAGCGACTTGTACAGCAGCGCCACTTCGCGCTTGCGGTTGCAGAAAATGATGGCGTTCTGCAGATCCTTGGCGTCGTGGAGCAGGCGCCGCAGCACCTCGCGCTTCTCGTGCGGTTCGCGGCCCACGCTGACCTGGAACTGGGAAACGCCGACTGCCGTCGTCGCCGGCCGGGAGACTTCGATCTTCTCGGGATTGTGCAGGAAGGTTTCGGTGATGCGCCGGATTTCGGGGGGCATGGTCGCGGTGAAGAACAGCGTCTGCCGGGTAAAGGGAATCATCTTGCAGATGCGTTCGATGTCGGGAATGAAGCCCATATCCAGCATGCGGTCGGCTTCGTCGATGACGAGCAGTTCGACGCCGGTGAGCAGCAATCCGCCGCGCTCGGTATGGTCGAGCAGCCGGCCGGGCGTTGCGATCAGGACGTCGACACCGCGGGTCAGTTTGGTGTCCTGGTCGCCGAACGAAACCCCGCCGATCAGAAGCGCGACGTTGAGCTTCTGCCCGGCGCCGTATTTGTCGAAGTTCTCCTTGACCTGGGCGGCGAGTTCGCGCGTCGGCTCAAGGATCAGCGTGCGGGGCATCCGGGCGCGGGCGCGCCCCTTTTCCAGCATGGTGAGCATGGGCAGGACGAAGGCAGCGGTCTTGCCGGTGCCGGTCTGGGCGATGCCGAGAACGTCTCGGCGGGCCAGAACATGGGGAATCGCCTGTTCCTGAATGGGGGTAGGGGTGGTGTAACCGGTGGCCGCGACGGCGGCGAGCACCTTGTCGGACAAGCCGAGATGGGAAAAAGACATTGAGCCTCTGGTAGATACCGCCGCTTGGAATCCCGAAAAAGACTGTCGCGCTCAACCCCGGAACGGCACGCAAATTTGCACGGGATTTTGGATACGCAGACAGGCGGCTTGATCAAGATATCGCGTTTCGATACCGGGCCGCGTCAAGGCGGAACATAGG
>JBAVEE010001036.1:0-1600 GCA_049587575.1 Bradyrhizobium sp. | reverse complement strand
GCCGACATTGTGCGTGCGCGCCTCAACGTTGACCGCCGCTAAGAACCCTTTACAAACGCCTTGAACGCCTCGGCATAGCCGGGGTGCCAGCGCGACAAAGCGGGGCGGTTTTCGACGATGTCGCCTGCGGCCCAGAGAATCCGTCGCTCGTCGAGCCGTCGCGGCACGTCGTTGTCCGGGCAGAGAACGTAAAAATCCCCCGCCGCGACCCGCTCGATCATGAAATCGACGGTCTGTTCCGGCGTCCACGCCGCGGCCGGCTTTTCGGAGCGGCCCTTCGCCGTGAGGGCGGTGAAGACGAACCCGGGGATGAAGAGATGCGCGCTGATCCTGCTGCCGGGCGCGTTGCGCAATTCGTGCTGCAGCGCTTCGGTAAATGCCTTCACGCCCGCCTTCGAGACGTTGTAGGCGGGATCGCCGGGCGGCGTGGTGATGCCTTGCTTGGAGCCGGTGTTGATGATGAGGCCTTCCCGTCCGCGCTCGATCATGCGAGGGGCGAAAACCTGCGAACCATGTATGACGCCCCAGAGGTTCACACCGAGAATGCGCTGCCAGTTCTGCAGCGGGCCGAACATCTCGCTGCCCGGCTGGATGCCGGCGTTGTTCATCAGGATGTCGGCGCCGCCGAACCGTTCGCGCACGGCGCCTTCCAGCATCGTCACCTCCTCGATGCGGCTGACGTCGACCGCGCTGGCCATGACGCTGACGGCGCCGTCAGGCGCCGCCGATGTCAGTTCGGCTTCGGCCGCCTTGAGCCGATCGCCGCCGAGGTCCGCGATGCAGACTTTCATGCCGAGACGGGCAAATGTTCTCGCGGCCGCAAGGCCGAGGCCGGAGGCGCCGCCGGTGACGACGGCAACATGGTCGGGAGACATGGCTGGATGGGGCATCAAGGCTCCTCGCGGTTGAGATCAGTTAGGCGCATTCACTAAGCCAAAGTCGTGCACGCAGCACGCGGGAAACGGCATGGGAGCCCCTCGTTCGGTGCTCTCTCCAAACCGTCCGGCGGCTTTACGGTTCCGCACTGCCGCTATACAATTTTACATATAACGATCCCCAGAGCATCGATCGACCCCAGGGAGCGCAGTCATGGCTGTAACGGAAACTTCAGTGACCACAGAAGAAAATCGGGACTGACATGAATTTCCCTTCGTTGTTTTCACCGCTTCAGGTCGGCCCCTACAGGCTCCGGCATCGCGTCGTGATGGCGCCCTTGACCCGGATGCGGGCGGAGCGATCGAGCTTCGCGCCGCGCGCGTTGAACGCGGAATATTACGGCCAACGCGCCACGCCGGGCGGCCTGATCATCGCCGAGGCTTCGCCTGTCATGGCGGCGGGACGGGGCAATCCCGCGACACCCGGCATCTATTCGGACGACCAGATCAGGGGATGGCGCGGCGTCGTCGATGCGGTTCATGCCAAGGACGGCGTGATCTTTCTGCAGCTCTGGCATGTCGGCCGCGTCTCGCATTCCTCGTTCCAGCCCGGCGGCGGCCCGCCGGTCGCGCCCTCGGCGGTGCCGATCACGGGCAACGGGATGATGGCGATGATGGCCGACGGCAAGATGGTGCCGTATGAGACGCCGCGAGCGCTTGAGACC
>JBAVEE010001035.1:0-3483 GCA_049587575.1 Bradyrhizobium sp. | reverse complement strand
GCCTTCGACTATGTCGCCCCCGAAAGCCTCGAGGCCGCGGTGCGGGCGCTCGCGGCGTCGAACGGCGACGGCAAGGTCATGGCCGGGGGGCAATCGTTGATGCCACTCCTGAATTTCCGGATGACGCGCCCCTCCGTCGTCGTCGATCTGATGCGCATTCCCGGTCTGTCGTTCATCGAGCTTCGGCACGACAGGGTTGCGATCGGCGCCCTGACGCGACATGCGGACCTCGAATTTTCGGAGCTGATCGCGGCGAAGCTGCCGGTCATGGCGGCCGCGATGCCGCATGTGGCGCATCTTGCGATCCGCAACCGCGGCACGATCGGCGGCAGCCTGTCGCATTCGGACCCGGCGGCCGAACTGCCGATGCTGGCGGTGTTTTACGAGGCTGTCATCAAGGCCCAGGGTCCGCAGGGCCGCCGCGAAATCCCCGCCGAGGAATTTTTCCTGTCCGCTCTTGCCAATTGCCTCGAGCCGGAAGAGATCGTCTTCGAAATCGATTTTCCGATTTCGAAGGCGCATACCGGCTGGGCCTTCGAGGAAGTCGCGCGCCGCTTCGGAGATTTTGCGTTGGCCTGTATCGCGGTGTCCTTTGAATTACGCGATGGCCTGATTGCCGATGCGCGGGTCGCCGTGATGGGGGTAGCCGACACGCCGCGGCGTTTGCGCGAGGCCGAGGACGCGCTGCGCGGTGCATCGCGCGGAGCCGGCAATGCAGCCCGGTTTGCCGAGGTTGTGCGTTCATGCGTGTCGCCGTCGGACGACATCCATGTTTCCGCCGAATACCGGAAAAATCTGATCGGTGCGCTGGCCGAAAAGGCCTTCATGACCGCCTGGGCCCGCGCGGCGGGAGAGAAGCCGTGAAGATGGATATCGCTGTCACCGTGAACGGACGGCAATACGAGGCGCGCGTCGAGCCGCGCCTGCTGCTTTCCGATTTTCTGCGCGACACGCTCGGACTGACGGGAACTCATGTCGGCTGCGAGCACGGCGTATGCGGGGCGTGCACCATCCTTGTGAACGGCGACAGCGTCCGGTCCTGTCTGACGCTCGCCGTCAGGGTCGACGGCATGGACATTGTGACCGTCGAAGGGCTGGGGTCGCCGGATCAGTTGAACGCGCTTCAGACCGAGTTTCGCGAAAAGCACGGTCTGCAATGCGGCTTCTGCACGCCGGGAATGCTGATCACGGGCATGGACCTCCTGAAGAAGTACCCATTGGCCAGCGATCAGGACATCCGCGAGGGATTGTCGGGCAATCTCTGCCGCTGCACCGGCTATCAGAACATCGTCGCCGCGATCCGGGCGGCCGCCGCCTTGCGCAACGGGAGCGCCACATGAAGCTGCAATTTCTCTCCGCCGGCCGGGTGCGCCTGAAGAAAAGCATCTATGACAAGACCGCCGATCGCAGCGAGACGTTCGAGGCGCCGGTCTCCAGCGCGCTGATCCGGCACAAGCAGGGCAACGTCCTGTTCGACACCGGCTGCCATCCATCCGTCGTCGAGCACGGCGAGGAGCGGTGGGGCTCGCTGATGAAGGTGATGACGCCGGTGATGCGCGCGGAGGATACGCTGCTGCCGAGCCTCGCCTGCGTCGGCGTCAATCCTGACGACATCGACGTCGTCGTCAATTCGCATTTTCATCCCGATCATTGCGGCTGCAACCAGTTCTTCAGGAAGGCCACCGTCATGGTGCACGCCCGGGAGATCGAGGCGGCCAACGCGCCAGGAGCCGAGGCGGCCGGCTATCTGCGTGCCGATTGGGACCACGGACAAAAGACCGATGCCGTGAATGGCGAACGCGACGTGTTCGGCGACGGCAGACTGGTCCTGATCCCGCTGCCCGGCCACACGCCGGGCACGATGGGAGCGAAAGTCAATCTCGATTCGGATGGATCGTTTATGCTGGTGTCGGATGCGGTGAGCCTCCGGCAAAACCTCGATGCGGATACCGTGCCCCGCAATACCTGGAACGCCGAGGCGCTTCTGAAATCCTTTGCCGAGATCCGCCGGATCGAGAAGTCCGGCGCCACCGTCATCTGCGGTCATGATGACGCTCAATGGCAGGGCCTGCGCAAGGGGGCGGAGGCGTATGAGTAAGGACGACATCGTCCAGACCTCGGACCTGCTGCGGCCGCGTCACGTCGGGATGCCGATCAGGCGGACCGAAGATCCGCGCCTGTTGACCGGCAACGGCGAATACACCGCCGATCGCAAGCCGGATCGCGCGCTTCACGTTGCGTTTCGCCGCAGCGAACAGGCGCATGCGGATATCGTGCGGATCGACGTGACGAAAGCACGGGCCGCACCCGGCGTGGTCGCGGTTTTCACCGCCGATGATGTCGCAGGCGATTACAGGCCGGTGATCCCGGTTTCACGAATGCCGAATTATTACGCGACGCCCATTCTGGCCCTGGCGTCGAAGAAGGTGCGCTATGTCGGGGAAGCCGTGGTCGCTGTCATCGCGGAAGACCGCTATCTCGCCGAGGATGCGATCGATCTGATCGACATCGAATACGCGCCGCTGGGGGCTGTCGCAGATGCCGAATTTGCCGTTTCCGCGGCCGCGCCGCTGCTTCACGAGGAAGCCGCGACCAATGTGCTGATCGCAAGGGAATTCAAAAAGGGCGACGTTCGCGCCGACCTCGCGGCTTGCCACGTCCGGGTCAGCGACCGCTTCCAGATGACGCGAAAGGCGCCGCTCGCCATCGAGCCCCGCAGTTACTGCGCCGAATTCGAGAGCCGGCGCGAGGCGATCACGCTCTACACCTCCTCGAACGTTCCCGGCATCGTTCGCGACGCGCTGGCGGAATCGCTCGATCTGCCGGGCAGCCGGTTGCGGGTCGTCGCGCCCGACGTCGGCGGCAGCTTTGGCTCCAAGGGGTCGCTTTATCCCGAGGAGATTTTGCTCTGCGTGGCCGCGAGGAAATTGCGCCGCTCGCTCAAATGGACGGCCGATCGGCTCGAAGACATCTCCAGTTCGAGCCAGGCGTTCGCCGAAATCGTCGAAGCCGAAATGGGCTTCGATGAAAATGGCATGGCGATCGCGCTGGAGGCCGACGTGATCGGCGACGTCGGCGCCTATTCGATCTATCCCTGGACATGCGGGCTGGAGCCGGTTCAGGTCGTGAGCTTTCTTCCCGGTCCGTACAGAATCAGGTCCTACCGGGGCGCGGTGCGCGGGGTTGCGACCAACAAGCCGCCGACCGGGCCTTATCGCGGCGTCGGCCGGCCGATTTCCACCTTCGTCACCGAACGCCTGATGGACATGGGCGCCAAGGCGCTCGGCATCGACCCGCTTGAGATACGGAGGCGCAATCTCGTGCGCGCGGACGAATTTCCGTACCGGATTGCGTCGGGAATCATCTGGGACAAGACCGGGTTCGTCGAGTGCCTCGAAGCCGCGGCCGATGCCGGCCAATATGAAAAACTGCGCGAGCAGCAGCGCGCGGCGCGCGCGCAAGGGCGTTATTTCGGCATTGGAC
>JBAVEE010001034.1:0-1580 GCA_049587575.1 Bradyrhizobium sp. | reverse complement strand
GGCTTGATCTGCTCCATCAGCGCCTCCGTCAGCCCGTGGCCGGTGACGAGGGGGATTCCCGGGATGTCGTAGATCGGCTTTTCCGGATAGAGCTCGGCGCATTGGCCGCCGATCTTGTCGAGGATATCGACGAGATGCACCTTCATATCCAGCAGGCCCAATTCGAAAACGGCAAACAGCCCGCACGGGCCCGCGCCGATAATCAGCACGTCGGTTTTGATCGCTTCGCTCATGTCGCTTCTTTTCGGTTGAACAGCCGGCAGCTTCTGGCTGCGCCTGTCTAGCCAACGGGGCGGGACGAGGAAAGCCATATTATGCCGCTGGGGAGCCCGGCAACCCCTTGCCGTCATTCGACAACTGCGCTGTAACGGGATGAAAATACGGAGATCGCCGCCGTGAACGCACCTGCCCGTCTCGATTCGGCCCCGCGCCTGGAGGATTTTCCCTACCGGCTGACCGACAATGTGCGCTTTGCCGATCTCGACCCCAATCAGCACGTCAACAACGCGGTTTATGCGACTTATTTCGAGACCGGCCGCGTCACGCTGATGAAAGACCGCAGCTATGGGCTGATGCCGGAGGGGGTGACCTGGATCATGGTCCGGCTCGACATGCATTTCCGCGCCGAGCTGCGCTGGCCGGGCACGATCGAAATGGGCCTCGGCGTCGTCAAGTTTGGCCGGACGTCGGTCACCTTCGATCAGGCGGTGTTTTCCGAAGGCAAATGCGTCGCTTCAGCGCAATCGGTGTCGGTGCTGCTCGATGAGGCCACACGCAAGCCGACGCCGCTGACGCCGGAGATTGTCCGGAATTTTCAACCCTGGCTGCGCCGCGGCGTTGAAATAGCGCAGCCGGAACTCTAGGCCTGCCGCTCCGGCGTCGAGACCACGAGGCCGTCGAGTTCGTCGCTGACCTTGATCTGGCACGACAGCCGCGAATTCGGCCGCACGTCGAACCCGAAATCCAGCATGTCCTCTTCCATCGGCGACGGCGGACCGACCTTTTCGCGCCAGGCCTCATCGACATAGACATGGCAGGTAGCGCAGGCGCAGGCGCCGCCGCACTCGGCCTCGATGCCCGGGATCGCATTGCGGATTGCCGCTTCCATGACGGTGGCACCGTTTTCGACATCGATGGTGCGGGTTTCGCCGGTATGGTCGACAAAGTGAATCTTGGCCATGTTCGCTCGTGCTGCCGGATGAGAGAGGTCCGGGCAGTCCTATAACGGGTCGATCCGCTCCGCGCTAGTGCGGGGGTTTTGGCAATCGCATCAGTGAATCCGGCTAGTCCGCCGCGCGGACGCGAATCCGGGATTTTCCGCTGCCGCCCGGGGTCCAAGCCGCGGAAGGCGCGTGGCCTCGCCGCCGGGGCGAATGATGTCGGGGAATCAGGATCGGTGCAGGATCGCGTCGATGGCCGCGCGGGCCCGCGCCAGGGCATCGTCGAGCTCGGCCAGCGCCTGGGCCGGATCGCCGCCGCTCTGGATCAGGACTTCCAGACAGCCCGCGGCATCGGCCACGCAGAACGCGCCGATCGCGCGCGCCGAACCTTTGAGCGTATGCGCCAGCGCGCCCGCGTCT
>JBAVEE010001033.1:0-1945 GCA_049587575.1 Bradyrhizobium sp. | reverse complement strand
TTCAATCAGACGATCCGCATCGCTGATCGTGGTTACATCATTGTCCATGGCGAGATTGTCGTCGCGGCCGGTTCGGTCGACGAATTGAGAGGCAACGACATCGTCAAGCGGCTCTATCTCGGCGGCGTCGTGTGAAGGGCGCAGGGCGCGCCATATCAGTCTGCGTTGCGGAAGTCGGGTTTGCCGCCGGAGCGGCTGGAAATCGAGAATACCGAATCCCTCCTGCTGGGAACCAGGTCGGAGGGAACCGGTTTCGCGGTTTTTCCCGGCCCGAAGGCAAAAATCTCCACCGAACCCCAATCGGCGGAAGGATCATTCTTTTTTCATGCGCACTATTGCGGTGGTCGGAAAGATGATCCTACCTGTGGGGTGTTGATGATCGGGGCCTGGCGCGCGCTCCCCCCGCATGCGCCAGGCCATTGAGGAACCTTTGCGATGTCCGGCGGCGTACTACATGGTGATCGCCCGATCGTGTGTAGATACTGAGGCCCGCTGAATGTCAGTGATCAATCCCCTTTTCGTCGCATCGGGCTTTAGCGTGGGCCTGCTCGTGGGGATGACCGGCGTGGGCGGCGGGTCGCTGATGACGCCCTTGCTGATCCTGCTGTTTGGCGTCCATCCGGCGACAGCAGTTGGTACCGATCTGCTCTATGCCGCCGCAACCAAGGCAGGCGGTGGCGTCGTGCATGGCTGGGCGCGGAGCATCCACTGGCCGGTGGTCGCCCGGCTCGCCAGCGGCAGCATTCCGGCCAGCATCCTCACGCTGGTCGTTCTGTGGCGGCTTGATCTCAACGCTGAAACCGCGCGCAGCCTGGTCAATTCCGTGCTGTGCTTTGCACTGCTGCTGACGGCCGTGTCGCTGATCTTCCGCAAGGCGGTCCTTGAGACGCTGCGATGGCGGCTGGAGCGGCTCGAGGCCGTCACGATCGCGCGTTCGACCGTCCTTGTAGGCGCCGCGCTCGGCGTCCTGGTCTCGATTTCTTCGGTCGGGGCTGGCGCCGTCGGCGTGACCGCGCTTCTGCTGCTGTATCCGCAGCTGCCAATGGCACGTGTCGTCGGCTCCGATATCGCGCACGCGGTGCCGCTGACGCTGATTGCCGGGGCCGGACATTGGGCGATGGGTGCGATCGACTGGCAACTCATGGGCGTGCTGCTGATCGGTTCCCTGCCGGGCATCGTCATCGGCAGCTACTGCGCGGCCCGCGTGCCTGAAACGGCGCTGCGGCTGTTGCTGGCGGCGACGCTGATCCTGGTTGCCGGCAGGCTTGCGTCCGATGAATGGCGTTGGCCGTCACCGATCCTCGCCACTGTGACCCAGAGCGCCCCGCGCTGACGAAAATGCCCCTGTTAAGGGGGCATTCGTCTCCCATCCTTCATCAGCGGCTTGTCTTCAGCGCTTGCGATTGACGGCGCTGCGATTGCGGTCGTCGCCAGAGCAGCCAAAACGCAAAAATGTGTCAAGGAAAGCTCTGCCAACGCCTAACGCGCAAACCAGTCCAGGTCGGGAACCAAATCGGACTGACGGCTTTGTCGTGGAAATATGGAGCGCCGATGAAGCCCCGATTTTGCACGACTCCTGTTGGGGTGTCTGACGCCGTCGAAACGGCATGGCGCACCTATTCCATGATCTACGACGAGCCCGGCGAGCCGGCCAGGCTTGCGCTCGAAGGCTACATCCAGAGACTTGTTATCAAGGGCGAGCGAAACCAGCATCAACTGGCGGTGAAAGCGCTCATCTATTTGAAGAAGCGCGAGGGCAAGGCAAGCCTCGAAAAATGACGGCACCGCGTCGCCGGAATCAGCGTCGCGATTCTCGACTTCTTGGGTCGCAGGCTGCCGCAGATTCGACAACGTCTTTCCCGTGCCGGCGACCGTCTGCTTCGCTATTCATTGGCCTCCGGCGGCAGGAAGTTGACCTCATGCTCCGCCGAGATGCGGACGATTT
>JBAVEE010001032.1:0-1866 GCA_049587575.1 Bradyrhizobium sp. | reverse complement strand
GCCTTCATGCGCCGCGTCGCCATTTCCGGATTGGCGAGCAGCCCGGCGTGGTCCGCCAGCCGGAACAGCTCGGCCAGATGCAGCGTCGAGCGCGTGCTCTCCTGCCCGCCGACCATGGTGAAATGATCCTGATGGCCGTTGAGATAGGCCATGAAGACGATGCCGGTCTTGTAGAACCGCGTCGGCGCCCTGAAGATATGTCGTGACAACGGCACCGTGGGGCCGAGCACGTCATGGAATCCTCTCGTATCGCCGGCGGCCAGCCGCGACAGCGCATAGGACGCCGCCGGCGCGATCGCATCGAAAATGCCGAGCAGCGCATGCGAGAAGCCTTGTTCGTCGCCCGCGATCAGTTCGGCATAGTTGAAGTCATCGCCGGTGTACATCTTGACGTTCCGGTCCATCCGGCGGCGCATGTCGATCTCGCGCTGCTTGTCGAGCAGCGATACCTTGACGCCATCCACCTTCGCCGCGTTGGCGTTGACGACGCCGACCGCGACGTCCATGGCCTGGTCGAGATTCGGCGTGCCCCAGTAATTCGCCAGCGCCGGATCGAACATGTCGCCGAGCCAATGGATGATCACGGGCTCCGCCACCTGCGACAGCACGCGGTCGTAGACCTTGGCGTAGTCGTCGGGACTGCGGCCGATCTTCGCCAGCGCCCGCGACGCCATCAGGATGATGCGCCCGCCCGCCTTCTCGACCGCGGCGACCTGCTCTTCGTAAGCGCGGATCACGTCGTCGAGATTCCCGGCGTCTTCCGGTGCGAGATGATCGGTGCCGGCGCCGGAAAACACCAGCGCATTGCCCCGCGCCTTCGCGGCCCGTACCGAGCGCTGGATCAATTCCAGCGAGGTCGGCCAGTCCAGTCCCATGCCGCGTTGCGCGGTGTCCATGGCCTCGGCAACGCCGAGACCGAGGTCCCAGACATGTTCGCGAAACGCGATGGTCCTGTCCCAGTCGACCGCCGCCGCCAGCCAGGGATCGACATCGGCGAGCGGATCGGAAACGACATGGGCCGCGGAAAACGCCACGCGGTTCAGCGTGCCCTGAAGTCTTGCGGGAAACGCACGCGACGCCGCCAGGCGATAGGTCTCGATCGATCGGTTGGCGCCCGGCAGCTTCAGCGACAGCGACGAGACCGGCAAAACCGGCTTGTTCATGGTCGTGACCTCCTCACACCTTGATCGGGGCGACATCGATCCAGCGTCGCTCCCGCCAGCTCTGCAGCGCGCATTCGGCGAGTTGCACGCCCTTGGCGCCTTCCAGCAGCGTGTATTTGTAGGGCGCGTCCTCGCAGACGTGGCGAATGAACATTTCCCACTGCTCCTTGAAGCCGTTGTCGTAGGTGGCGTTCTCCGGCAGCTTCTGCCAATCGCCATAGAAATCGTGCAGGCGCTTCTCGTCCGGATTCCACACCGGCCGCGGCGTCGCCTGCCGCGCCTGGATCATGCAGTCGGTGAGGCCTGCGACGGCCGAACCGTGGGTGCCATCGACCTGAAAGGTGACGAGGTCGTCGCGATAGACCCGCGTCACCCAGCTCATGTTGATATGCGCGATCACGCCGCCCTTGAGGCGGAAGGTCGCATAGGCGGAATCATCGGCGGTCGCCTTGTACTTCGCGCCCTTCTCATCCCAGCGCTCGGGAATATCCGTGGAGCCGAGGCAGCTCACGCTTTCGACCTCGCCGAACAGATTGTCGAGCACGTAGCGCCAGTGGCAGACCATGTCGAGAATGATGCCGCCGCCGTCTTCGCTGCGATAATTCCACGACGGCCGCTGCGCTTCCTGCCAGCCGCCTTCGAACACCCAGTAGCCGAATTCGCCGCGAACCGAGAGCATGCGGCCGAAGAAACCGGAATCGCG
>JBAVEE010001031.1:0-2475 GCA_049587575.1 Bradyrhizobium sp. | reverse complement strand
CCCGGCAGATCGCGGCCGACCGGCCAGATCTGGTGCGGGGCGTGGTGGTGGCGGCCGCATCTGCCGGCAAGGTTCCTCCGGGCTCGACCGAAAAACCGATCGGCCCGGAAATGCGCCAGGCCATCGACGGTCCCTCCGATATGTCGCTTCCTGAATCGAAACGTCTGGAATATCTGCGGATCGCATTCTTCGCGCCCGGCAACGATCCGAAGGGCTGGCTGGGCGGATGGAATTCCCGGGTGCACGACATGGAATCGCACGCACGCGAACAGACGCCGGTCGATGATTACTTTGCGGCCGGTACCGCACCGATCCTGGACCTTCAGGCCGAGCAGGATCCCGTAGCGCCTCGCCGCTTTTCCGGCGTTCTCAAATCACTGCTGGGAGATCGGGTGACGGTCGTCGTGATTCCCAACGCAAGCCATGCGCTGTTTCCCGAACAGCCCGATGCTGTCGCCGAGGCGATCGCGACATTTGCCCGGCGAATTTACGGGTAGGTCGCCCGCCGCTGTACGCGTTTGCGCACGAGGCGGGCGATGACATCGGGCTCGTTTCAACGCAGCGAACGCGCTTACACGGCCCCCGCCTTCTGCGCGTATTCCCAGGATGCTTTCGACAACGGCACGGTGCGGGCGGCCGATTCCATCGCCTTGGCGCTGGCCGCGGTGCCGTCGCGGATGCGGCCGGCGATTCCTTGCGTGATGCAGGCAAGCCGGAACAGATTATAGGAAAAATACCAGTTCAAATCCGGAACCGCGCTGCCGGTGGCTTTGCAATAGATCTGCGCGGCCTCTGCCATGCCCGGAATGTTCAGCGCCTTGAGATCGGCATTGGCAAGACCCGGCATGGTCCATTGCATCAACAGATAGGTGAAGTCGGCCATGGGATCGCCGAGCGTCGAGAGTTCCCAGTCCAGCACCGCGATCACCCGCGGCTCGGTGGCATGGAAGATCATGTTGTCGAGGCGATAGTCGCCGTGGACGATCGAGACGCGCTCCTGGCTCGGCACCGTGCGCGGCAGCCACTCGATCAGCTTTTCGACTTCGGGAATGTGTTGGGTTTCGGAGGCGCGGTATTGCCGGGTCCAGCGATCGACCTGACGCGCGAAATAATTGCCGGGCTTGCCGAATTCGCCAAGACCGATCGCTTGCGGATCGTAAGTGTGCAGTTTCGCCAGCGTCACGATCTTGCTTTCGAAGATCGCATGCCGCGCCTCTCGCGTCTGGCTCGGAAGCGTCGGGTCCCAGAACACCCGGCCCTCTTCCATCGACATGATGTAGAACGCAGCCCCGATCACCGAATCGTCGGTGCATAGCGCATAGGCCTTGGCGACCGGAAATCCCTGGCGGCCGAGGGCGGCGATGACGCGGAATTCGCGATCGACGGCATGCGCCGACGGCAACAGCTTTCCGAACGGCTTGCGCCGCATGACGTAGGATCGATTGGGCGTGTCGAGCCGGTAGGTCGGGTTCGACTGCCCGCCCTTGAATTGAAGGACGGTCAGCGGCCCCTGATAACCCTCAACGTGTTCGCGCATCCAGCCATCGAGACGCGCCTCGTCGATCCGATGGCGCTCCTCGACCGGTTTGGTGCCGGAAAATTCCTCGTCGCTCCTGACGCCTTCGGCCACGATGACGCTCCCCGGGATTTGTTGGGGAGCGCCAACCGAGGGCTCCCATTAATGCGAAGTGGGAGCGTTTGCATACTTCCGAAGTTCAAGTCTGGCAATGGCGCGGTTATGGACCTCGTCCGGTCCGTCGGCGAGGCGCATCGTGCGCATCGAGGCGTAATCCCGCGCCAGACCCGCGTCGTCGGAGACGCCGGCGGCGCCGAACGCCTGGATCGCGTGGTCGATGATCTTCAACGCCATGTTGGGCGCCGCCACCTTGATCATGGCGATTTCGAGCTGCGCGGTCTTGTTGCCGACCTTGTCCATCATGTCGGCGGCCTTCAGGCACAACAGCCGGTTCATCTCGATGTCGGTGCGGGCCTCGGCGATGCGCTGTTCCCAGATCGAATGCTCGATGATCTTCTTGCCGAAGGCGGTGCGAGACGACAGCCGCCGCACCATCTTCTCCAGCGCTTCCTCGGCCACGCCGATTGTGCGCATGCAGTGATGGATGCGGCCGGGACCGAGACGGCCCTGGGCGATCTCAAAGCCTCTACCCTCGCCGAGCAGGATGTTTTCGGCGGGAACGCGGACGTTCTCGAGCAGCACCTGGGCGTGGCCGTGCGGGGCGTCATCGAAACCGAACACCGGCAGCATCTTTTCGACCTTGATGCCGGGGGTATCGAGCGGCACCAGGATCTGCGACTGCTGCTGATGCTTGGCCGCCTTGGGATCGGTCTTGCCCATCAGGATCGCGATCTTGCAGCGGGGATCGCCGACGCCCGACGACCACCATTTGCGGCCGTTGATGACGTAATGATCGCCGTCGCGCTTGATGCTGGTTTCGATGTTGGTCGCGTCCGAGG
>JBAVEE010001030.1:0-2520 GCA_049587575.1 Bradyrhizobium sp. | reverse complement strand
ATGCCGCCGAATTGGTCGCGGCGTCCTTGATGGTGCCGCCGTTGAGAACGATCGAACTGCCGACCGTGACGCCGTTGGTATCGTCATTGCCGTTCGCCACGGTGTAGGTAAAGGTCAGCTGGCTGGTGCCGGTCCCGCCGGTATACGCCGCGTGTACGGTGCCGCCGGTATCCAGCGTGACGTCGATATAGGGCGTTCCACCGCCGGTCGTGACCAGCACGTTCTCGGTGAAATTGGCGGTGAATGTCAGCACCTTCCCGGGGCCATAGGTGTCGTTCGCTGGAACGTCGACCGACGACACCGCGGCTGGCGTGTGCTCAATCGTGTAGATCTGACCGGTCGCGCCTCCCGAGATCGCGTTGCCGGCGGCGTCCGCAATGCCGGTGCCCGACGCGTTCAGGTTGAGCCCCAGCGTGCCGTCACCGGTGACGCCGTTGACCGTCACCGTATAGACGCTGCCGCTCACCGGCGTCACCGCGATGCCGGTGTCCGCCACCGTGCCGGTGGTTGCCGCAGCGAAATCGGTCGCATCGACGCCGGCGACGCTTTCGGAGAATGTGACGGTGAAGGTTTCGACGGTCGCGTTGTTCGGGTTCGCGCCGGCCGCGGCGATCGACGACGCGCTCGGCGCGGTCGTATCGACCTGCAGATGCAGGTCGGTTGCGGCATTGGCGAGCCCGGCGTCGTTGCCGTTGCCGTCCTTGATGGTGCCGCCGTTCGTCAGCAGGCTTTGCACCTGAAGGTCGGCGGTGCTGTCGTTCGGCTGCACGGTATAGCTGAAGGTCAGCGCGGCGGTGCCGCTGCCGCTGACATAGGTTGCGACCTCGTTGTCGCTGAGCTGCAGCTCGGGCGTGCCGGTGACGTTCACCGAACCGGTGAAATTGACGGTGATGGTCGCGATCTTGCCGGCCGCGAGATCGGTGGCATTGCCGGTCGTCGCCGCCGTCACCGAACCGATTGTCGGCGCGAGATTGACCGCGCTGGTGGCCGTGGCGCTGGTGCCGTTGCTGGCCGCACCGTCGGTCACGCTCCAGTCGATGGTGCGCGACCCCGGATTGCCGTCGGTGGAGCTGAAGGTGATCGACTCCAGCGCCGCCTGGTAGTGAGCGAGCGTGTCGTTGCCGTTGAGCGTGAGGATGCCGGTGCCCGCGACATAGCTGCCGGAAATGCCAATCTGGTTGACAAAATGCAGCGTGTCGCCGGCGACAAAGCCGCTGCCGATCTTGATCGTCGCGCCGGTCAGGTTGCCGCCGCTGTCGACGTCATCCACCGTCAGCGTGCTGTCGAGCGCCACCGCCGCGTCACCCGCCGCAAAGGCCACCGTCGCGCCGGCGGCGACGGTCGGCGCGGTGTGCGCGATGTCGAGGGTGCTGGTCGTCAACGGCACCTGGTTGGAGGCAAGCGCGATGTTGGCCGTGCCGTAGTCCTGGCCGAGAGCGACCGAAGTCCCGTTGGAACTGCCGACGCCGGCAACGGAATGGCCGACGAGGTCGGGAAGCACAAAATTGGTGGTGCCATTGCCGCCATAGGTGGTGCCGATGACGGAAAACAGAGCCTGGTACGAAGCGATCGGCAGGATCGCGCCATTGGCCACCATCCAGCCGGCGTTAAGCATGTTGTCGAGAGCTGCGCCGGCCCCCGCGAACGCAACGATTTCGCCGATATCCGCCGTATCTGCCGTGGGCGCTCCGGACGATGACGGAAAGATGCCGAAGGGGTCGATCAGGTAGGTCAGCGCGAGCGAGGGCTGCTGGTTGGAGATCGGCACGTTACTGCCCTCGGGAAACGGCAGGTTCGACGACACCAGCGCTGTGCTGTCCTGGCCCGAGGTTGTTCCGATCGTAACCTGGGTGCCGGACAGCAGACTCGTTCCGGCGCCGATGATGGTTTTTCCGGTCAGGTCCGGCAGCGCGAAGGTTGATGTGCCGTCGCCGCCATAGGTCGTGCCGAGGGCGTCGTAGAGGTTGCTGTATTGTGAAATGGCCAGCAACTGGCCGGCAGCAAACAGGTACCCGGCCGGCGCGTACTGGCCGAGGAAAGGCACGACCTCGCCAACCCCATCGACGCTCGAGCCACCGGCTCCCGCGATAGCTCCGCCGGTATTGATAATATAGTTGAGCGTCAGCGAAGGCTGATCGTTGTTGACCGGCTGACCGCTGCCACCCCAATTGGCCGGCAGGTTCTGATGGGTCAGCGTGACCGTGTCGGAACCGGTTGTCTGGCCCAGGAAAGCGCCCGTGCTCGGGTTTTGCTCGAAACCGACGGCGATCCGGGCCTGCAGGTTCGGAAGCGCGAAATTTGTGCTGCCATCGCCGCCATAGTTCGTCCCCAGCACCGAGAACAACGCGGTGTTTTGTTGAAGCGACAGGACCTGGCCGTCGGCGGCTGCCGTACCGCCCCAGACGGTGCCGCCCGCAAACGTCCTGATCGCGCCTAACGGGATGCCACCGCCATCGGAAGTCCCGTTGTCGCTGTCGTACGCCGGAAACAATCCATACATCACCACCAGTTGATTCAAGC
>JBAVEE010001029.1:0-2198 GCA_049587575.1 Bradyrhizobium sp. | reverse complement strand
GTCACAAACAGCGAGCCGCCCCATTTCACGAACAATTCGGTCGGCGTGTCCTTGTCTTCATAGGCCGCGACCGGGGTCAGGAAATCGCGGGCGTTGGCAAGGCAGTTGGCGCCGATCGGGCCGCGCTCCGGCAGCGTGAAGGCGCCGCCGTAATTTTCGCAGAGATAGCCGCGCGCGGGGCCGGCCGTGATCTCGACGCGGAATTTGACGCCGCGCGGGATCACCACGATCTCGCCGGGCTCGGCGTCGATCCGGCCGAACTCGGTGACGAAACGCAAATTGCCCTGTTGCGGCACGAACATCATCTCACCGTCGGCATTGTAGAAATGCTGGTCGACCATCGATTTGGTGACGAGAAAGACGTGCGCCGCCATGCCTGCTTGGGTACCGGCATCTCCCGCCGTGGTCATGGTCTGCACGCCCTGCAGGAAGGTCATCTCCGTCTTTGGGATCGGCGTCGGATCCCAGCGCAATTGCGCGATCGAAATCTCCTCCTCGTGGCACGGCGCGGTGCGCCACAGCCCGGCATCGACCCTGGCGAAGCGTCCGGAATGCCTGACCGAGGGCCGGATCCGATAGAGCCAGGAGCGCTCATTGCTGCCGCGCGGCGCGGTGAAGGGCGAACCAGACAGCTGTTCGGCATAGAGCCCATAGGCACAGCGCTGCGGCGAATTGCGCCCGATCGGCAGCGCGCCGGGCAGCGCCTCGGTCTCAAAACTGTTGCCGAAGCCCGACATATAGCCCGGGTTGATATTGACGGAGCCGCGGCTGATCGCATCTGGTGAGGTGTTGATGTTCATGGTCATCCTCCTTGCAAGGCCGCCCACATTTCCCTATCGCGCTTGTCGGTCCAGATCACGGGGTCGTCGATTCCGGACGCTTCATCGAAGGCGCGGGAGACGTTGAACGGCAAACAATGCTCGTAGATCGCAAAGCTTGAAAACTTCGGGTCCATCACTTCGCGCGCCGCCGCCATTGTCTCCTTCAGATTGCGGCCTCTGGCGACCGCCGTCTCCGCCGCACCGTAGAGCGTGGTGACGAAATCCCGCGTCATCGCGATGGCGTCGCGTCCGGTCGCCAAGCCCTTGAGTGCATCGCCGCGTCCCGGCGCGATCGCCTTGGGATTGAAGGCGCGAATTTCATTCAGCGTCGCCGGCCATTCGCGCAAATAGGCGTCGCCGCAGTAACAGGCCGAATGGTATTCGATCAGATCGCCGGAAAACATGACATCCGCATCCGGTACCCAGGCCACGATATCGCCGGAGGTATGTCCCGCGCCGAGCTGCATCAACCGCACCTCGCGCTTTCCCAGAAAGATCGACATCTCGCCTTCGAAGGTCAGCGTCGGCCAGGTCAGGCCGGGAATGCTCTGCGCATCCTGGAACAGCCGGGGGAAGCGGCCGTATTCGGAATCCCAGTCCTGCTGGCCGCGCTCCTCGACCAGCCGCCGGGTTTCCTGCGACGCGATGACGGCCTGCGCCTTGTAGGCCGATGCGCCCAGCACCCGCACCGCGTGATAATGCGATAGCACCACGTATTTGATCGGCTTGTCGGTGACGGTGCGCACCCGTTCGATCACCTTGTTGGCCATCGCCGGCGTCGCCTGCGCGTCGAACACGATGCAGCCGTCGTCGCCGACGATGACCGCCGAATTGGGATCACCCTCGGCGGTGAAGGCATAGAGATCGGTGCCGATCTCGGAGAAGGTGACCTTCTTCTCCACCATATCTGTCGTCGATGCGAAACCTTTGGCCATTAATTCAATTCCCTTTGCATTGCGGCTGTCACTGCTGTTGCTGTTGCTGGCTTTCTTCCACCATCCGCCGTTGCGCCAGCGCGATCGCCTCGCGCAGCACCTCGATATCGCCGATATGATTGGCAAGAATGAGGACCAGCGCCGCATCGAGGTCGGCGCTCTGCTCGTCGCTCAGTCCGCGATGGGCTTCGACGACCGCGCGAAACGCATCGTCCGGCTTGGCGAAGTTCGAGCTGGTGGACAATGCCATCGTCACCTCAGTTGTTGCCTGCGGCCCGCGCCAACGCGGCATCGAGTGCTGTTGGCGTCGGGTGGCGAAAACGCGCGGCGACATAGCCGTCGGGGCGTAATAGATAGGCCGAGCCGGGTTCGGCATCGTAGCGCGACGCCGCCAGCCCCGCGGGATCGGAAAAGCCGCCCTCTCCGCCGACGCGGATCACGC
>JBAVEE010001028.1:0-11093 GCA_049587575.1 Bradyrhizobium sp. | reverse complement strand
CCCGTAGCTCAGCTGGATAGAGCGTTGCCCTCCGAAGGCAAAGGTCACACGTTCGAATCGTGTCGGGTGCGCCAGATCATCGACTTTTTGCGGGTTCCGGGCTGACGGCCGCGTCGCCGGCGTGTTGCCGCAGCCAAATCCCGAAGACAGGCGGCCGCCTGGACCCTTCTCCAATGAAGCTGCGCGGCCAATGAAAGCGAAGTCCAGATGAGCGAGCGACTTGAGATCCTGAAAAAGGCGCGCGAGCGCATGATCGAGGACCGCGACGCCTTTGCCAAAACCCTTGCCGCGCCCTTCGACCGCGACAAGGCCGAGCGGGCGCGGGTCAAATTCATCGAGACCCAGGTGCTGATCGACGCCATCGACCGCGCCATTGCGGGCGAGCAGGCCGGACCGGCCACGGCATAGCCCGCTTTATCAATTTGGAATTTCACGTTCCGCGCATCGGTATCGCCACTCCCGATCGAAGTCGGCAATCCCGGATGCCAAGCGAAGCATCGGCAGGCCTGCGGCAATTCCAAAGCTGCTTCCAAGGCGGTCTCACATGCTCAACCTGTAGTTAACGGCGTCAGAACGCGACGAACCAACTTTGCCGGAAAAATTAAACCGCGCTGCAAGCGGCCATCGTTACAATCCCGCCCCGACGACCAGCATCCACGTCCAATCAAATAACGCCTAGGGCGAAAAGGCACGTACAGGGGGACAATCATGCGCAGGCTGTTGCTGACTTCAGTGGTTTTCATATTTTCGCTTGCTCCCCATCTCGCAGGCGCGGGTCCGCGCTCCCTACAGGTCGAGCCGCCATCGGCGGTGCCGCCGGGCTTTGAGACCTATCGCGGGTACGTTTTCGACCTGTCGGAAAATTCGGACCGCAAGGACAGCGGTGCGATCGCCGACGCGTTCCGGCATCAGCTCGACGTCGTCGAGAGCGTGGGCCTGAGCCCAAAGGTGCTGCGGTTTTTTCATACGGTGCCGATTGTCGCCAGCGAGATGACCTGCCTCGATGAGGGAGCCGGGATCGCCTGTTATGGCCCTGTCTCCCCCGACAGAAACCGGCGCGAATCCAGCAGCTTCACGACCTGGGATGAAGGCAAGCTGCGCTGGAGCAATCCGAATTTCGTTGATCTGGCCGCCGATGCGGGAACCGGCGTGATCATGGTGCGTCCGGTCATGCTGAAGCATGCCGAAGACCCGGTCCTGCTTCACGAACTCCTCCACGCCTACCACGCAAAGCTGATGCCGCAAGGGTTCGATAATCTGGGCATCAAGGCTTACTACGCCGACGCCATGAGCAAGAAGGCGTTCGGTAACGACGAATATGCCACGAAGAACCACAAGGAATTCTTCGCCGTGACCGCGAGCATCTTCCTGGCGGGAAAGGAATCGATGCATGAGCCGAAAACGCGGGCGCAGCTGAAGGAGAAGCTGCCCAAATACTATAAATATCTCGTCGAGCTGTTCGGTTTCGACCCGGACCCCGAGCCTGCAAAGGCAACGCCCGTCGCGGAATCCGCCGACAAGACGACTCCCGACGGAACCTGACATCGCTTCGTCGGCGACGGATCCTCCGCGCGCTGGCGAGGCCGGTCTATTCCACCTTTATCCCGGCGTAGTTGACGACCTTCGCCCATTTTTCGGTCTCGGCCGCGATCATCGCGCCGAAGGCTTCCGGGGTGCCGACCAGCGGCTCGCCGCCGAGTTCGGTCAGGCGCGCCTTGACGTCGGGTTCGGCCAGCACCGCATTGATCTCGCGGTTCAGTTTCTCGATGATCTCGGGCGGGGTCTTGATCGGCGCGCCCATGCCGAACAGCGCGCTCGCCTCATAGCCTGGAATGGTCTCGGCGACGGTCGGCACATCGGGCAATTCCGGCGACCGCGTCGCCGTCGTCACGGCCAGTGCGCGCAATGCGCCGCCGCGGATGTGCCCGATGATCGAGGGCATGTTGTCGAACATCACCTGGACGCGGTTGCCGAGCAGATCGGTCGTCGCGGGAGCCGCGCCCCGATAGGGTACGTGCAGCATCTTTGCACCCGACATCGCCATGAACATCTCGCCGGACAGGTGCACCGAGGTGCCGTTGCCCGATGACGCCATGTTCACCTTGCCGGGATTGGCCTTCACATAGGCGATGAACTCGGCGACGGTCTTTGCCGGCACTTCCTTCGCAACGGTCATCACGTTCGGAACGCGATTGAAGGAGGCGACCGGCGCGATGTCGCGGATGAAATTGAAATTGAGGTTGGCGTAGAGCGTGGCGTTGATGTAATTGGCGGGATTGACTAGCAGCACCGTGTAACCGTCGGGGTCGGCCTTGACCACGGTCTCGGTGCCGATGTTGTTGCCGGCGCCGGGCTTGTTCTCGATCACGAATTGCTGGCCCAGCCGCTCCGACAGCCGCTGTCCGATCAGCCGGGCGATGATATCGGTCGAGCCGCCGGCCGGATATCCGACAATGAACCGGACCGACCGCGTCGGATAATCCAGCGCGAAGGCGTCGCCGATCGGCAAGGTGAGGGCGCATAAGCCAAGTGCAACCAGACCTATCGCGGAGCGGCGTGACGCCATGCGTTGTCTCCCTGCGGCGCCGACCCGCCTCAGGCGGTTCGATCCCGTTGAATGAACGGCGGCCGGCGTTGTAACAAACAAACAGCGGCGCGGCCAGCTTGGCCCGTCGATACCGGGCCACGACGAAAGGATCGCCTATGTCGGTTAAGGTCAGCGCGCTCGATCATATCGTGATCAACGTGTCCGATGTGGCGCGCACCGCCGAATGGTATCGAAAGATCCTCGGCATGGAGATCAGGGTGTTCGCCCCCGGCCCGGGCAAGAGCGTCAGAACCTCGCTGATTTTCGGCAACCAGAAAATCAATGTACGGCCGCGCGACGCCGACAAGGTCGAGTGGTTCACCGCCGACCACGCGACGGCCGGCAGCGACGATCTGTGCTTTCTCACGTCAAGCACGCCCGAGCAGGTCGTGGCGCATCTCAAAGCGTGCGGCGTGGCGATCGAGGAAGGCCCGGTGGCGAAACAGGGCGCCCGTGGCGTGCTGCGCTCGGTCTATTGCCGGGATCCCGACGGCAGCTTGATTGAGATTGCATCGTATCAGGGGGCCCCGGCCTAGGACGCCGGCTTCATGCGAGGAGCGCGGGCTTCGCATCGCACAACATGGCATCGGGCCCGCATCGGCGCGAGCCGTTGGCTCGCAATGAAAAGAATGCCAAGAATGCAGTGAAAGCAGCCGGCCAAGGCTCGCGCGGGGGCATGGGTTCGCGGCGTTCAGGCAGTTCGCGTCTTGGGATCGCTCGCCATGCGGCCATTGTATTCTGCATGACCGCGCTGTCGGCTGGTCACGCCCGGTCGCAGACCGCGGATACGGTGCTGGTCAACGGCAAAATTCTTACCGTCGACAAGGATTTCAGCGTCCAGCAGGCGCTGGCGATCAGCCGGGGAAGGGTGCTGGCGTCAGGGACGACGGCTGCGATGAAAAAACTCGCAGGCGACAAGGCCGCGTTGATCGATCTCGGCGGCCGCACGGTGATCCCCGGCCTGACCGATGGCCACATTCATGGCATTCGCGCTGCGCTGACCTTCGGCACCGAGGTCAACTGGATCGGCGTGACGACGCTCAAGCAAGCACTGGAGAAGGTCCGGCAGGCCGGCAAAGCCCAGAAGCCAGGCTCCTGGATCGTCGTGGCCGGCGGCTGGACCGAGGAACAATTCGAGGAAAAGCGCCGGCCGGCGCCTGCGGAGGTGGCCGCGGCTGCGCCCGACAATCCCGTCTACATCCAGCATCTCTACGACTGGCTGTTGCTGACGCCAAAGGCGATGGAAGCGCTGAACATTCGCGACGACGCCGACGTGACCCCCGGCGGCAAGCTTGAGCGCGACGGCGACAACCGCCCGACCGGGGTGGTGAGCGGCAATGGCAATACGCTCGGCAGGATCTTCGACAGACTGCCGAAGCCGACCCTGGAGCAGCAGGTCGACGGCTCCAGGAAATTCTTCCGCGAAATGAACAGTCTTGGCATTACCGGCATCGTCGATGGCGGCGGGGTGAGCATGTATCCCGCCAATTATCAGGCCGTGTTCAAGCTGTGGCGCGACAGAGCGCTCACGCTGCGTGTCGCCTATCATCTCTGCGCGCCCAAGCCAGGCAGCGAACTCGCCGATCTGCAGAACCTGACACAGTTGCTGCCGCCCGGGTTTGGCGATGCGATGCTGCACTTCAACGGCCCCGGCGAAATCCTGATCTGGGCAGACTGGACCGACGGCGATATCACGCCCGACGGCAAGACGAAGCTGGCAGAACTGCTGCGCTGGGCCGCATCGAAAGGCTATTCCATCCAGCTGCACTGGAATCCGGACCGCACCGTCCACGACCTGCTCGACGTCGTCGAAAGCATCAGCAAGGACTATCCGGTCCGGGATCTGCGCTGGACCGTGCTGCATCTGTATGATGCGTCGGAGGCCAGCCTGAAACGGATGAAGGCCTTGGGGCTGATCTGGGGCGTCCAGGACGGCCTGTATTTCGGCGGCGAACGGCTGCAGCACGACGTCGGCATCGAGCCGGCGCGCCGGCTGCCGCCGATCGCGACGGCGCTGCGGCTTGGCCTCACCGTGGCTGGCGGCACCGACGCCCATCGGGTGTCGTCCTATAATCCGTTCGTCGCGCTGCAATGGTACCTCGATGGCACCACCATCGGCGGCGTCAAAACCCGGGGCGACACCGAGGCCCCCGACCGCCGCCAGGCGCTTGAGATGTACACGCGAAATTCGGCGTTCATGGCCAACGAAGACGACAAACGCGGCACGCTCGAGCCTGGAAAATTCGCCGATCTCGCGGTGCTGTCCGCTGACTACCTGACCGCGCCGGTCAAGGAGATCGGAAAGATAAGGTCGCTACTCACGATGGTCGGCGGCAAAGTCGTCTATGCGAGCGGGCCGGACGAAACGCTGGCAGCCGGTGCGAGCCGGTAGCCACGTCATTGCGAGAAGCCCAAGCGAAGAAAGCGCTTGGCGCCGGGCAATCAATAGGCCCCCAGGGTCACCGGGTGGAACGCCTGGAGCAAATGCGGGTCGAGCTTGTCTTTCATCTGCTCCATGATCGCGAACGCCTTGGCGTGCGTAAACGGCACCCGGTAGGCGCGCGCTTCGACCAGCGCTGAGTAGATGTCGACAATCGTGGTCAACCGCACGATGTCGCTGATCCGATCGCCACGCAGGCCATCGGGATAGCCGGTGCCATCGAGGAATTCGTGATGGTGCAGCACCACATCCAGCATCTCCGGCGGGAAGCCGCCCGAGGCTGCGAGAGCATCATAGCCGAGGCGCGGGTGTTTGCGGACTTCGCTGATTTCCTCCTCGGTGAGCGAGCCCGGCTTGTCCAGAATGGCTACCGGGAGAAACGCCTTGCCGACGTCGTGCAGGAGCGCCGCGCGGGTCAGGCGGCGCTGGTCGTCCTCGCGCATGCCGAGATGCTGGGCAAATGCAACGGCAAAGCCGGTCACAAACAGGCAGTGCCGATAGGTGTCGGCGTGATGGCAGCCAACGGCTGTCAGCCATTCACGCAACGAAGAGTGCTTGATCGCCTTGAGAATCTTGTTTTCAGCCGCGACGATGTCGCTGAATTTCAGCGGAACTCCGGCCGGAAGCTTGTTGAATATCTTGACCATCACCTCGTGCGCGGCGGCAACGCCCCTGTTCAAGGTTTTGCCGCGATCCGTCTCGTCAAATCCGTGGCTATCCGGAAATGCGGCCTGGATGCGTTGCAGGATGCCCTCGGCATCAAACGGCCGCGCTATCGTGTCCGTCGCGCCCAGCGCCCAGGCCTGCATCGACCCGTGGTGGAGGGCGTCGGCGAGAACGAACAGCCTGGGCATCGCGCGGTAGGCCTCGGAACTCAGTTTGTTGCGAACCCGCTGTACGCTTTCGGCGGAGCGTAGATTGATATCGACCACAACCCCGGAGAAATTTCCGGCCGGGGCGTCGGGAAGATCCGAAGTCGAGACGGTATCCACCTGGCTCACGGATTGCAGGATGCTCGCCAACTCGCGGCTCTGGTCGCTGTTGTCGGACGCCAGCAGCAGGCGGCGTTTGGGCGAAGACGGGTTGGCTTGAGTTGACATAGTCCCTCGTGGACGGATGCGGGTGGCCCGGTGACAAACTACCCGACAAGACATTCCCCGGGGCTTAAGAGAGATTGTGAATGCTGGCCTTTTGCTGAACATAAAATTTTAGCGAAAGCCCGGGGCGCGCCACCCCGGACACAAAAAAATCCGCCGGGGGAAAACCCCGGCGGATCGTTTTTGTCGTCGGCGCGGTCGACTTATGCCTTCGACATCGCCGCCTTTACCGCCTCTGCCGTGATCGGCAGCGCACGGACGCGGGCGCCGGAGGCGTTGAAGATCGCATTCGCGAGCGCGGGCGCGATCACCGTCACCGCCGGTTCGCCGACGCCGGTGGCGTGCTCGCCATTGGCGATGACGCTGACGGCCACTTCCGGCGTCTGACTCATCCGCAACGGCTTATAGGTATCGAAGTTGGTCTGTTCGATACCGCCGTCCTTCAGCGTCGCCTTCTCGTACAGCGCGAGCGAGAGGCCCCACAACGCCGCGCCCTCGACCTGAGCCCGGATGTTGTCGGGGTGCACCTGCGTGCCGACGTCGGTCGCCACGGTCAGCTTCTTGACCTTGACCTCGCCGCTCGGCGCAACCTCAACATGGGCCACGCACGCGGTCCAGCTTGCGGTTTTCCGTTCCTGCGACGAAACGCAGGCAACGCCCATGCCTTCGCCTTTCGGCAACTGCCTCGTGCCGTAACCGGCCAGGCCCATCGCAGTGAGCAGGGTGTTGCGCAGGCGTTGCGCGCCGCCGGCGTTGTCGCCCTTGCCGTCAAGCATGTCGATCCGGAACTGGGCGGGATCCTTGCCGGCGGCGTGAGCGAGTTCGTCGACCATGCTTTCCACCGCCCAGAAGGTCCAGCCCGGTGCGACCGACCGCAGCTGCCCCGACGGGGTGGCGTTATGCGCCATCTCGTTGAGGATGGCGCGGACGTTGTGGTTGGGCACGGAGTAGAAGAAGTCCGCCCCATTCACCGTGAACGCATCGAGCGCGCCCTTCTTGTCGACCGAAGGCGACAGGAAGGCGGGGATGCCCCAGCGCTTGGTCGGCCAGGCGGCGACCACGTCGTGGTTCATCGCGACCAGCTTGCCGTCACCGTCAAGACCGGCCTTGATCTTCTGGAACGTCAACGGACGCGAGAAGTCCATGGTCATGTCGTTTTCGCGCGAGTAGATGATCTTGACCGGCTTGCCGACGGCCTTCGCCGCCTGCACCGCCGGCACCATCATGTCGCCTTCGAGACGCCGGCCGAAGCCGCCTCCCAGCCACATCTGGTGCAGCACGACAAATTTGGGATCGACCCCGGCGGCACCCGCCGCGATCCCGCCCGAGCGCGTCGCAAACTGGTTGCCGGAATAGATATGCCAGATATCGCCTTGCTGCTGCGCCGTAGCCGTCATCGGCTCCATTGGCGCATGGATGTTGATGCTGGTGGTGTATTCCGACTCAATCACCTTGGCTGCCTTGCCGAAGGCCGCGGCCGTATCGCCGTCCTTGACGAAGAACAGGCCGGAATCGTCGAGTCCCTGCAACCGTTTGGCTTCGGTGAGCAGGGATTCGCTCGACAGTTTGGCGTTGGGTCCCCCGTCATAGGTGACCTTGAGCGCATCCGCGGCCTTGCGGGCTGCGGCATAGGTGTTGGCCACCGCCACCACCCAACCGGTCGTGGTCGCGGTCTTGTCGTCGAGCACGACCGCCTTGATGAAGCCCGGCACCTTCTTCGCCGCGCTGTCGTCGACCGATTTCACCGTGGCGCCATAGCGCACCGGAGGCGTGACGACCTTGCCGTACACCATGCCTGGCAGCATGACGTCGATGCCGTATTTGGCGGTCCCGTTGGTCTTCGAGGGAATATCGAGCTGCGGAACCGAAACGCCGATCATGGTGTATTGGTCGGGCGTCTTGAGCTTGATCGCCTTGAGATCGTCGGGCGTGAAGGTCTTGGTGGCTTTGCCGCTCTTGACGATCTCCGCGAAGGTCATCGACTTCTTTGTCTTCGGATGGGTAACCGTGGATTCTCTGACGACCAGTTCGTCCCTGGAATTAGCCGGCAAGCCCATTGCTGTGGCCGCAGCCTCCGTCAAGGCAATGCGCCCTGCGGCTCCCGCGCGGCTCATCGCATCGAAGTTCATCATCGTGCTCCAGCTGCCGCCGGTGACCTGTGCTCCGAGCACGGGGTCGTTGTACTTCGGATCGTTGGAAGCAAGCTGAACCCGCACGTCCTTCCAGCTCGCGCCGAGTTCTTCCGAGATGATCTGCGCCATGGTCGACGCGATGTGCTGGCCCATGTCGGCCTTGCCGCACGTGACCGTGACAATTCCATCCGGCGCGATCGAATACCAGACGCTGGGATCGAAATTGCCGGTCGCGGCGAACGCTTCATCGGCCCCGAGAAGGCCCGGGACGGCGGAATAGCCGAGCGCCAGACCGGCGGCGGCGGAACCGACGAGGAACGAGCGGCGGCTCAGATCGGCGGACTCGACAGTATTGTTCGTGATTTTCACGTGCGTATTCATGTTGCTCTCCGATCGGTAGCCGTTGAAGCGGTCCGCATTTCGGAAGCCGCGCGCATGATCGCCTTCTGAATGCGCGAATAGGTCATGCAGCGGCAGAGATTGCCGTCCATGTGCGCCACCACTTCGTCCTTGGTCGGGTTGGAATTCTTCGCGAGCAGCGAGGCTGCCTGCATGATCTGTCCCGATTGGCAGTAGCCGCATTGCGGAACCTGCTCCGCGATCCATGCCTTCTGCAACGGATGATCGCCCTTGGCACTCAGTCCTTCGATGGTGGTGATTTTCTTGCCGACGGCATCGCTCACCTGCGTCTGGCAGGATCGCACGGCTTCACCGTTGATGTGGACGGTGCAGGCGCCACACAGGCCGGCGCCACAGCCGAATTTAGTGCCGGTCATCTGCAGCTGTTCGCGGATGACCCAAAGCAGCGGCGTATCGTTCGCCGCCTCGACGGACATATTCCGTCCGTTGATATGTAGATTAGGCATGGTCTCTTCCCCTGCCGGTGCATGAAGCCGCTTACGGCGGCAACTCATTTGTTTGTATTGACCGGCACCCACCGGGCCGATGCCAGTGGGGAGCAGAATGATAGCGATCCATTCGGGAGGCAATGCAATTTGGAATTGGTCGAAGAAAATAAATTCCAAACTATGTTGTGCGCTGCGGCAGAGATGTTGTCATATTGCGCTGCCGAATTGGGGGCGCCGCTCCAGGTGCCAAAGCGACCGGGATTGCCGGGTGGGCCATCTCCCACGGTCCGGCGGACCACGATAGGATAGCCCATGACGGAAGCTCTTTCAGGAAACTGCGGTGCCCAAAATCGACCGGGATGGAGTCGGAATTGATGATGAAGACCCGCGGCCCTCGCTCGACATTGGCGATATCGCGGGACCGGATCGCGCCGCTCTCGACGCGTCACAAGCCTGTATCGTGGGACACGCGCCGCCATGGCCGGTCCGGTTACCTGCGCGATCCCGCCGCGCATCAGGAGGCGTTCATTGACGCGGTGGCGCCGTTCCCCCATCACCTCGACGCCAAGCCAGCACAGAAGGTTGCACCATGAAGATATCCGCTGCGTCCCTGCCTCTGGCGATGGCTTTGTTCGCCGCCGCGCCGGCTGTCGCAAGCACCTGGCAATTGGCGCCGGCTGGCGGCTGGTATGCTTCGCCCTCACCTTTCGCGTCGCTGCCGAACACGCCGCTTGCCTTCGGGATGGGTGTGGAGGATGTCGCGCGCGTCCTGGGACAGCCGCTCCGCTATGTCAGCGGCCGGCCGGGTAACGAAATCTATCTGGCGTTCCGCAACACCAGCGGCAACGGCTTGTTTCCTCGCAGGGATCTGCTTTATCTGCAATTTCGCAAGGGCAGGCTGACCGGCTGGAAGGGCGATGCGGGGCACGACTGGGTCTGGCAATGGTAGGTGGGTGGCGTCGGATATTCCCGGCTCCACCCGCAAATAACTTCGTGCAACTCTCAAAGTAGAGGATGAACCGTGGGACACGAAATCACGCTGACGGCTTCGGATAATTTTCAATTGGGCGGCTACCGCGCCGACCCCGCCACCGCGCCCAGGGCGGCGGTGGTGGTGATCCAGGAAATCTTTGGCGTCAACCACCACATTCGCGCGGTCTGCGATCGGCTGGCGGGCGAGGGCTATGTCGCCATTGCGCCCGCGATCTTCGACCGCGTCGAACGGAATTTCCAGTCCGGCTATTCGCCGGATGAGGTTGCGGTGGCGCGCAAGTTCGTCGCCAATCCCGATTGGGCGGCGATGCTGCGCGACACCCAGGCCGCCATCGATGCCGTCAGGAATGTCGGTCCGGTCGGGGTCATCGGCTTTTGCCTTGGCGGCAGCGTCGCCTATGCCGCCGCCACAAAGCTGTCGGGTCTGTCCGCGGCGATCGGCTATTACGGCGGCGCCATCGTTCGCTTCGCCGACGACAAGCCGAAAGTACCGACCCAGCTGCATTTCGGCGAGAAGGACGCCGGTATCCCGCTCAGCGATGTCGAGACCATCCGCGCCAAGCGGCCCGAGGTCGAGATCCACATCTATCCGGGTGCGCAGCACGGCTTTCACTGCGACGAACGGGCAAGTTACGACAAGGCCAGTGCGGATATCGCCTGGCCGCGCAGCCTAGGCTTCCTGGCCAAGTATTTGAAGTGACGCCAGCGGCGTCATTCCGCGATGTTCCAAAGAGCAGAGCTCAGATGGATAAATTGCGCATCGGGAATCGCGGGATCCCGGGTTCGCTCGTTTCCTCGCGTCCTCAGCGGCAGGCGCTTCGGGCTCGCGCGAAGATGACGAAACACACTGTATGCGTCAGAACCAGCGCTCGCCGACGAGCACGGTATCGCCGGGGCTGAGCGGGGTGCCGAGCGGCACCACGGCGCGATTCAAGCCCGCATTTCCGGTGTGGGTCAGCGTCACGCGGTCGCGCTGGGCGCGGGGCGAGAAGCCGC
>JBAVEE010001027.1:0-4427 GCA_049587575.1 Bradyrhizobium sp. | reverse complement strand
GCGATCCGGCTGCTGCGCGAGGCCGGGATTGCCCGCATGGTCATGCTCACCGGCGACCGCGCCGCAGCCGCGCACGCGATCGGCGCGGCCCTCGACCTCGACGCGGTGCTGGCCGACCGCGTGCCTTCCGACAAGGTCGACGCCGTGCGCTCCGAGCAGCGGCTGCATCCGACCATCATGGTCGGCGACGGCATCAACGATGCGCCGGCGCTGGCCTCTGCCGATGTCGGCATCGCGCTTGGCGCCCGCGGCGCCAGCGCCTCGTCGGAAGCGGCCGATGTGGTAATCCTCGCCGATCGCCTCGACCGCGTCGGCGAGGCAATCGTGATCGCGCAACGCGCGCGGCGGATCGCGGTCGAGAGCATCGTTGCCGGCATGGGCCTGTCGATCATGGCGATGCTGGCGGCGACCTTGGGCTGGCTGATGCCGGTGCCGGCGGCCATCGTTCAGGAGGTGATCGATGTTGCCGTGATCCTCAATGCGTTGCGTGCCCTGACACCCGGCCATCGCCGTGGCGGCGGGCGTATGGCGGCCGCGGACGGTCGCGAACTGCATCGCAACCATCTGGCGCTGATCGGCAATCTCGACCGGCTGCGCTCGATCGTCGACGCGCTCGACGACGCCAGCGCGGAAAGCGGTGCCGCGCTGATTGCGGAGGCCAACCGGCTGGTGCAGGAGGAGGTGGTCGTGCATGAACGCAACGATGAGGGCAGCGTCTATCCGCGGCTCGCCGGGATTTTGCGCGAGACCCACAGCCTTTCCGCCATGAGCCGAGCACACCGCGAGATATTGCATCTTTCCCGCCTGCTCGCCCGCGTGGTCGAGGACCTGCCGACGGAGAAGGTCGACCGCTATCTGCTTCGCGACGCCCAGCGCATCATCGAGGCGATCGAGACCCTGGTGCGCATGCACACGGCGCAGGAGGAAGACATCTATGAAGCCGTGGCGGAGCGGACGGCGGCCTAGCCCGGCTGCGCGACGAGAGCCTTCGGTCTATCTTCTCGGTTTCGGCAGGTCTTTGCGCTCGGCCGAGAATTCAGGCGGCCCCTCGATAAGCCTGCGGATGCGGCGCTCGCGTTCGTCGGCGGGAAGCGACGGATCGAGCAATTGGCTGATCTGCTTTGCTGCCAGATCCTTGAGCTCAACCGGGTCGTCCGGAGCGGCGGCCGGAGCAACGTCCGTTGGCCTGCTGCTCAACCCGAGCATGACCAGCCGGCCAATGGCGTCTGACCGGACCATGCCATGGGCTTCGGCCCATGCGTCGATTTCCGCGGTCAGCGTTTCTGACATCTTCACGGCGCTGACGACATCGCGAGCCGAAGTCGGACGACGAATCGGCTGGTCGGGACGCTTTTTGGGAGTGTCAGGCACCTTCAAATCCGCCGATCATCGTAATAGGCTTCCTTTAGCTTTTTTCACCCCCGACGACTTGATCCCGATCAAATTGCGGGGCGCGGCAGAGGATCGTCCCGCGAACCCATCTCCAGACCCTGCCGTATCTGCTTGACGATTTCAAAATCCGGACCATCCCCGCCAATGACCACGCTCGGCAGCGAAACGTTCTACGGCAGCATTCCGGTGTTTCGCGGGTTCGCCAGCCTGATGGACCCGGCGCTGTATTCGCCGCTGCCGGATCACTGGAGTATCGGTGTCGCCGATATCGTGGAATCGACCAGGGCGATCGCGCAGGCGCGTTACAAGGCAGTCAACATGGCCGGCGCCGCGGTCATCGCGGCCGTCACCAATGCCCTCGGTGGACGCGAATTTCCGTTCGTGTTCGGAGGCGATGGCGCAAGCTTTGCGGTGTCGCCGGACGACGTCGGACGCGCCCGTGAGGCACTGGCGGCGACCGCGAGTTGGGTCAAGGACGATCTTGACCTCGTGATGCGGGTTGCGCTGGTGCCGGTCGCAGCCGTCCGGGCACAGGGTCTCGACGTGCGCGTGGCCCGATTCGGCCCGTCGCCGAATCTGTCCTATGCGATGTTTTCCGGCGGCGGTCTCGGCTGGGCCGAAGCCGCGATGAAGCGCGGCGAGTTCGCCGTGCCGATGGCGCCGCCGGGCACGCAGCCTGATCTCTCCGGGCTTTCGTGCCGGTTCGAGGAAATTCCCTCCGTGCGCGGTCTCATCCTCTCGGTGCTAGTGGTGCCGGCGCCGGGCGCCGACGCTTCCGCTTTTCGCAAGCTGATCGAAGACGTCACCGCACAGGTCGAGCGCAGTCCTGATTCCGGACGGCCGGTGCCGCCGGGCGGCCCGCCGCTTCGCTGGCCGCCGCAGGGCGTCGATTTCGAGGCGCGTGCGCAGCGTGGAGGGGCACTGTTCAAGCGGCGCGCCGCCGTTCTCGTCCACACGCTGTTTGCCTATTTGATCATGCGCTTTGGTATCAAGGTCGGCGGCTTTGTGCCGAAAACCTATGTGCGGCAGGTGGTGGAGAATTCCGACTTCCGAAAATACGACGATGGATTGCGCATGATCCTCGATTGCGCGCCCGACCTGGAGCGTACGCTGACGGAGCGCCTCGCCGCGGCGGCTGCGGCCGGCATCGCAAGATATGGCCTGCACCGGCAGGATGCCGCGATGATGACCTGTTTTACGCCGTCGGCGCTTCGCAGCGACCATGTGCATTTCATCGACGGCGCGCGGGGCGGCTATGCCTCGGCGGCGACGGCGCTGAAGGCCGCCGAGGCGTGATGCGGGTTCTCATGGCGCGCGAACGCTGGTGCTGCGCGCTCCATCGTTTGCGGGTTGGCTGCTTCGCAACCGCCGCGGAATGACGGTTTCTAAATGGCCGCTTACCTTCCGGCTCGCGTCCAGGTCTCGCCGCCACAGAATCCGCCGACGCAGCCTTCGACTCTCAACGCGTCCGGGCCGGAAAGCGAGATGCTGCTTGCATAAGTCTTGCCATCGTCGGCGTTGTAGATCTGGCCGGACCATTTGTTCGGGCCGGCGGGCCGCATGCCGGAGAACAGCGGAAGTCCGATGATTGGGCGCCTTGCCAGCGCCGGGTTGGGGTTCTTGTCGTCAATCTGGGGCTTGCCGGTTGCGGGATCGATCGGGGCTTTCAGCCAGACGACCACCCCGCAAACGCCTCCGCCGCATTTGCTGACACGCACCTTGGCGTCGCCCGCCTGCGTCAGCCAAATTCCGTTAGCTCCGCCACCAGCCTGGGCTTCCGCTGGCGCCGCGGCAAACAGCGCCGCCAAAGTCGCAATAACAATGCCGAACCTGCTGACCATGGTCTCTTCTCCGAGAAGCGTTTCTGCATAGCAACAAATTACATTTGTGCAATGCCGCATCTGCGGTTTCACCTGGCGTCTTGCGGCGTTTCCTGACCTTGAATGGGTGCGGGCCGCTCGCGGGATTACTTGCCCCAGCGGGTCATGCGAACGGACAGGGCGGTGCCAAGGCCCAGCACGACCATGCCCGCGCCCACCAGCGCGAACAACGCTGAGGCCGGTGCGTCCACCTTGGCCAGCCACCATCCGCCGATCGCGACCATCGCCAGCCGCGCGGTGTAAGCCAGCACCGGGCCTCCGACCTTCGCGGCTCCCTGCGAGGCGAAATAGAGGCAGGCGCCCACCCCGAAAAAGGCGAAGGCCGGGCCGGCCCATGCGAAATAGGAATTTGCAGCGGCCGTGACGCCGGGATCGCCGGTGAACAAGGATACCCAAAGCGCGGGTTTGACCGCGACCACCAATCCCACCAGGCCGACGCTCACGCCGGCCAGGGCGGCAGCGGTCCATGCGACCTGGCGCGCCCGCGTCACGAGGCCGGCCCCGATCGCCATCCCCACCATCGGCACGGAGGCAACGCCGATCGCAAAGGCAATCGGCGTCAACAGGAATTCGAGCCGTGAACCCATGCCGTAGCCGGCCAGCGTTTCGGTGCCGAAGCCGGCGAGGATTTTGGTGAAGATCAGGATCGTCAGCACGCTTTGCAGCGGCGACAGGCAGGCGATCGCGCCGACGTTCAGGATATCGATGAACATGCCGCGTTGAAACCGGAACGCGGAAAATTTCAGTTTCAGCCGGCTGCGGCCGCTGGCGAGATACCACAGCAGAAATGCGCCAGCCAGCGAGAACGCGGTGAGTTGGCCCGCGGCAACGCCACGCATTCCGAACTGCGGCAGGCCGAAAAGACCAAGGCCGAACGTGCCGCCGACGATAATCTGAACCGTCGCCGCGGCGATCAGGATGGCTGACGGCAATCGCATGTCGCCGGTGCCGCGCAGCACGGACGCCAGCGTGTTGACCAGCCAGATCGCGATCGCGCCGGAAAACAGCACGTTTGAATAGTCGCAGGCCTGTCCGAGGACCGCGCCTTGTCCGCCCAACGTCGCAAAGAACTGCCGGCCGAACAGCAGCATCATCGCCGTAAAGAACAGCCCGCCGCCGACGCCGATGAGCGCGGCGTGCAGCGCGAGGCTCGCC
>JBAVEE010001026.1:0-9030 GCA_049587575.1 Bradyrhizobium sp. | reverse complement strand
GCTAAGCTCTCCAAATCGCGCCAAGCGACGCCCTGCCTTGACTTTTTGGGGCTTACCGCTATGTTTGCGCAACCTTTGGTAAGTCCGGACGGCTATATGCGTAATAAAATTACCAAACTCCTTATCGTCGTCGTACCCAGGCGCACCGCCGGGGATGGCTGAGGCCATCCACATTCGGGCGGTGTGCATGGGGCCTCTTGGGCCCCTTTTTATTTTCCAAACCTCCAACTGAAAAAATCGCGCCAAAAACAGCGCATCCGGAGCAAGCCATGAGTGAGAACAGCCACGATCCCAACCAGATGACCGGCGCAGCGATGATCGTGCGGGCGCTGATCGATCATGGCGTCAAGCACATCTTCGGTTATCCCGGCGGCGCGGTGCTTCCGATCTACGACGAGATTTTCCAGCAAAGCGAGGTCGAGCACATCCTGGTGCGGCACGAGCAGGGCGCCGGCCACGCCGCCGAGGGCTATGCGCGCTCGACCGGCAAGCCGGGCGTGGTGTTGGTGACCTCGGGCCCGGGCGCGACCAACATGGTGACGCCGCTGACGGATGCGCTGATGGATTCGATTCCCCTGGTGTGCATCACCGGACAGGTTCCCACCCATCTGATCGGCAACGACGCGTTCCAGGAGTGCGACACCGTCGGCATCACCCGGCCCTGCACCAAGCACAACTGGCTGGTGCGCGACGTCAAGGATCTCGCCAAGGTGCTGCACGAGGCGTTCTATGTCGCCAGCACCGGGCGGCCCGGTCCCGTGGTGGTCGACGTGCCGAAGGACGTGCAGTTCGCGACCGGCACCTATCACCCGCCGCGCAAGTCGGACGTCCACGTGTCGTACGCGCCGCGCGTCAAGGGCGACGCGACCCAGATTCGCAAGGCGGTGGCACTGCTGGCGTCCGCCAAACGCCCGGTGATCTATAGCGGCGGCGGTGTCATCAATTCCGGCTCCGAGGCCTCAAGGCTGCTGCGCGAGCTGGTCGAGGTTACGGGCTTTCCGATCACCTCGACCCTGATGGGGCTCGGGGCCTATCCTGCGTCGGGCAAGAACTGGCTCGGCATGCTCGGCATGCACGGCACCTACGAGGCCAACATGGCGATGCATGACTGCGACGCCATGCTGTGCGTCGGCGCGCGCTTCGACGACCGCATCACCGGACGCACCGATGCGTTCTCGCCGGGCTCGAAGAAAATCCATATCGATATCGACCCGTCCTCGATCAACAAGAACATCCGCATCGACATCCCGATCATCGGCGATGCCGCCAACGTGCTCGGCGATATGCTGCAGGTGTTCAAGGCGGAGGCATCGAGGCCGGATATCCGGCCCTGGTGGCAGGAGATCGCGAAATGGCGTGCGCGCAATTCGCTGTCGTACAAGAAGAACAACGATGTCATCCTGCCGCAATTCGCGATTCAGCGGCTGTTCGAGGCCACCCGCGGGCGCGACGTCTACGTCACCACCGAAGTCGGCCAGCACCAGATGTGGGCGGCGCAGTTCTTCGGCTTCGAGGAGCCGCACCGCTGGATGACCTCGGGCGGTCTCGGCACCATGGGCTATGGCCTGCCGGCGGCGCTCGGCGTGCAGGTGGCGCACCCCGACAGCCTGGTGATCGATATCGCCGGCGACGCGTCGGTGCAGATGACCATGCAGGAGATGTCGACGGCGGTTCAATATGAACTGCCGGTCAAGATATTCATCCTGAACAACCAGTATATGGGAATGGTGCGGCAGTGGCAGCAGCTGTTGCACGGCAACCGGTTGTCGCATTCCTACTCCGAAGCGCTGCCCGACTTCGTCAAGCTTGCCGACGCCTTCGGCTGCGTCGGCATCCAGGCGATCAAGCCCGGCGATCTGGACGGCGCGATCAAGGAGATGATCAGCGTCAAGCGCCCGGTGCTGTTCGATTGCCGGGTGGCGGCGCTGGAAAATTGCTTCCCGATGATTCCCTCGGGCAAGGCGCACAATGAAATGCTGCTGCCGGCGGAAGCCAATGACGAGGCCACCGCCGCGGCGTTCGCCAGCGGCAAGGCGCTCGTGTGAGGGCTGACGTGAACAAAACAAGGGCACAAGCGCTCTTTTCGCCTCTCCCCGCTTGCGGGGAGAGGCCGGAGCGCGCGCGCCAGCGTGCGATCCGGGTGAGGGGGACCCTCCGCGAGCCGAACTCGTCGAGAGAGCCCCTCACCCCAACCCTCTCCCCGCGAAGAGCGGGGCGAGGGAGTTCACCGTCCTTCGTGAGGCACTTCCATGTTCGACCTTAACCAATTGGAACGCGCCCACGGCGTCGTCGGCGCGGCGATGCCGCTGACGCCGGCGCATGGCTGGCCGCTGCTTTCCGGGCGGCTCGGCGCCGATGTTGTCGTCAAGCACGAGAACCACACGCCGACCGGCGCCTTCAAGGTTCGCGGCGGGCTTGTGTATGTCGATCGGCTCAGGCGTGAGCGGCCCGCGACATCAGGGATTATTTCCGCCACGCGCGGCAATCACGGCCAGAGCCTCGCCTACGCCGCGGGGCGCTATGGCCTGCCGGTTACGATCTGCGTGCCGTCAGGCAATTCGGTCGAGAAGAACCGCGCCATGCGGGCGTTCGGCGCCGATCTTGTCGAACATGGCGAGGATTTCCAGGCCGCGCGCGAGGAGGCCGGACGCCGCGCCACGGCCCTCGGGCTCGAATCCGTGCCGGCCTTTCATCCCGACCTCGTTCTCGGGGTTGCAACTTACGCGCTCGAACTGCTGCGCCAGCAACGCGACCTCGACATTCTCTACGTGCCGATCGGGCAGGGCTCGGGGATCTGCGGCTGCATCCTGGTTCGCGACCTGCTGGGCCTGAAAACGGAAATCGTCGGGGTGCAGTCGACCGAAGCGCCGTCCTACGCGCTGTCGTTCGCGGCCGACGAGGTCGTGACGACGAACAGCAGCGACACGCTGGCCGACGGCATGGCGACGCGGGTGCCCGACCCCCATGCGCTTTCAATCATCCGCAAGGGCGCTTCCCGCATCGTGCAGGTCACCGACGCCGAGATCGGGTCGGCGATCCGCACCTACTGGACCGACACGCACAATCTTGCCGAGGGCGCCGGCGCGGCGCCGCTCGCCGCGGCCCTTCAGGAGAAGGCGAAGATTCGCGGCCGGCGCGTCGGCCTGATCCTGAGCGGCGGCAATATCGATTTCGACTTGTTCAAGCGATGGGTGGTTGCGGCAGCCGGCGCTGCCGCTGATGGCAAGGTGCTCGCGTGAGAACGGCAATAACAAGGGCAGACCTTTCACCTCTCCCTGCGTGCGGGGAGAGGTCGGATTGCTCCGACGATGCGGAAGCATCGTTCGGTGCAATCCGGGTGAGGGGGACTCTCGGCGCGTCGTGCTCGTTGAGAGTCCCCCTCACCCCAACCCTCTCCCCGCAGGCGGGGAGAGGGAGTCTCCCGCCGTCGATGATGGTAACGAATTCAATCCCAACCAGAGAACCACAATGAGCCAGCCCGCATCCGCCTACTTCATGGAAGAGCGCCACGATCCGAACGAGTCGCACACGCTATCGGTGCTGGTGCAGAACGAGCCGGGCGTGCTCGCACGCGTGATCGGGCTGTTCTCGGGGCGCGGCTACAACATCGAAAGTCTCACCGTCTCCGAGACCGAGAACCAGAAGCACGTCTCGCGCATCACCATCGTCACGACTGGCACGCCGATGGTGATCGAGCAGATCAAGCATCAGCTCGACCGCATGGTTCCGGTCTATCGTGTCGTCGACATGACCCTGACCGGGCGCTCGATCGAGCGCGAACTGGCGATGGTGAAGCTGCGCGGCACCGGCGAGCACCGGGTCGAGGCGTTGCGGCTGGCGGAAGCCTTCCGCGCCCGGGTAATCGACGCCACCACCGAAAGCTTCGTGTTCGAGATCACCGGCAACTCCGCCAAGATCAACCAGTTCATCGACCTGATGCGCCCGCTCGGCCTGGTCGAGGTCTCGCGCACCGGCGTCGCCGCCATCGGGCGCGGGGCCGAGGGGATGTGAACCATGCTGGCGCGCGACTGGTATTACAATGAACGGCGTCGGCTCGGGCTCGATTCTGCGGTCGCATCGATCTATGACCGCCACGACGACAGCGATTTGCGCGCCCGCGCCGCGCTGACCATGCTCGGGGTGAAGCGCGGCTGGCAGGTCGCCGACATCGGCTGCGGCAATGGCGTGCTGGCCTGCGAGGCCGCGCAGATGGGCGCCGAGGTCGACGCCATCGATATCTCGCCGGCCATGCTGGCGCTCGCGGAAATCCAGGCGCGCGACCGGAAGCTCGCGATCCGGACCCAGTCGGCCGGGTTGCTGAGTTTTGCCTATCGGCCCGACTCCTATGATCTCATCGTCAGCGAGTTCGCGCTGCATCATCTGCCGGATTTCTGGAAAGCCGTGGCGCTGTCGCGGATCTTTTCCGCGCTGAAGCCGGGCGCGAATTTCTATCTGCGGGACATCGTCTTCGTCGGCACGCCGGACGGCGTGGAGCGCGATGTCGAGGCGTGGGCCGATTTCAGCATCAAGAACCACGATTTCGACCGCGACAGCGTCGTCACCCATATGCGCGACGAATATTCGACCTTCGGCTGGGTGATCGAACGCTTGCTGACCGACGCCGGATTCACCCTGATCTCGGTCGATTATCACGCGCCGCTGCACGGCACCTATTTGTTGCGGAAACCGAAACACGGCGAGCAGGGCTAGGAGCGTCGTCGATGAAGCCAGCCGACGTTTTCCTGGCCGTCATCGTTGCGGTCATCTGGGGTCTTGGGTTCGTGGCCAGCCGGCTGGCGCTCGACGAGCTCTCACCCGCGCTGATGACCGCGCTACGCTTTGCCATTGCGGCGCTGCCGTGCCTGTTCGTGCGCCGGCCGAATGTCTCCTGGACGGTGCTGATAGCGATCAGCGGCACGCTGTTTCTCGGACAGTTTCTGGCGCAATCCTGGGCCATCGCGCACAGTGTGCCGGTCGGTCTTGCCAGCGTGATCGTGCAGAGCCAGGCGCTGTTCACGGTGGCGTTTGCCGCGGTGGCGTTTCGCGAGATTCCCACGCGTCTTCAGATCACCGGAATCGGAGTCGCCGCGATCGGCCTCTTGATGATCTGCGGCACCGTCGGTTTCGACTTCAGTGCCGGCGCCTTCGCCGTGCTGCTGATCTCGCCGATCAGTTTCGCGATCGGCAATCTGTTGCTGCGGCGGGCGCGCGACGTGCCGATGTTCGATTTGTTCGCCTGGCTCTGCCTGATTCCGCCGCTGCCGCTGCTGGCGCTCGCGCTTGTCGCCGACGGACCGCAGGCGACATGGCAATCGCTGTGGCAGATGTCGCCGACCGGTCTGGCCAGCATGCTCTTCATCGGCGTGATTTCGACCTGCGTCGCCTATTGGCTGTGGGGCCGGCTGTTGCGCGAATACACCGCGGCGCAGGTGGTGCCGTTCGCGCTGCTGGTGCCGTTCATCGGCGCCGGAGCATCGAGCATCGTATTCGGCGAACGGTTCGGGCCGCTGCGGCTTTCCGGGATGCTCACCGTGGTGTTCGGCATCGCGATCATGCTGCTGTCGAAGCGGCCTCAAGTCGAGCCGAAGATCGCATGAGCCTCACCCATGTCGCATTCGCTGCTGATCGCCTTTTTCATTTTCGCCGCCGTGATGTATTTCACGCCGGGGCCGAACAATATCATGGTGCTGTCGTCGGGACTGACCTACGGCTTCCGTCCGACATTGCCGCATATCGCCGGCATCACGACCGGTTGCGCTTTCATGGTAGGCGCAGTGGGTCTCGGCTTCGGGACCGTCTTCGTGGCCTATCCCGTGCTGCAGACCATCCTCAAATATGCCGGCGCGGCCTATCTGGTCTATCTGGCCGCGGCGATCGCGATCTCGGAGCCGGTCACGCCGGGGCAGGACAATGGGCGCGGCCCGATGACCTTCTGGGGCGCGGTGCTGTTCCAATGGGTCAATGTCAAGGGCTGGGTCATGGTGATCGGGACCATCACCGCCTATGCCGGCATCGCCAGCTTCCCCTGGAACATCGTCATCCAGGTGGCGCTGTGCCTGTTGCTGGGCGTGGTGGCTCCTTCGATCTGGACCTTGTCGGGCAGTTCGCTGCGTTCGCTCATGACCTCGCGCAGGGCGGTGCGGGCCTTCAACATCGCGATGGCCGCGCTACTCCTGGCCTCGCTCTACCCGGTCTTCATGGACGCATGATGAGGCAGCCGCGCCATGCAGAAACGGGTTTCCCCTGAGCGGGAAAATGCTCTAGACAACGCCGGAAATTCGCGGGCGCCCGGCGGTCTCACCCACCTGAAAGCCTGATCCATCGGCCGATTCCGGCCCCCTCAAGAGGAAACCACCATGCGTGTTTATTATGATCGCGACGCCGACCTGAACCTGATCAAGGGCAAGAAGGTCGTCATCGTCGGCTATGGCAGCCAGGGCCACGCCCATGCGCTGAACCTGAAGGATTCCGGCGTCAAGGACGTCGCCATCGCGCTGCGCAAGGGATCAAGCTCGGCCAAGAAGGCGGAGACCGCCGGCTTCAAGGTGATGGAAGTCGCCGAGGCCGCCAAATGGGCTGATCTCGTCATGATGCTCACCCCCGATGAATTGCAGGGCGATATCTACCGCGAGCACCTGCACGACAACATGAAGAAGGGCGCGGCGCTGCTGTTCGCCCACGGCCTCAACGTGCATTTCAACCTGCTCGAGCCGCGCCCCGACCTCGACGTGCTGATGATCGCGCCGAAGGGCCCCGGTCATACCGTGCGCTCGGAATATCAGCGCGGCGGCGGCGTGCCCTGCCTGATCGCGATCGCCAAGGACGTCTCGGGCAACGCCCATGACCTCGGCCTGAGCTACGCCTCGGCGATCGGCGGCGGCCGCGCCGGCATCATCGAGACCTCGTTCAAGGAAGAATGCGAGACCGATCTGTTCGGCGAGCAGGTGGTGCTGTGCGGCGGCCTGGTCGAGTTGATCAAGGGCGGCTTCGAGACCCTGGTGGAGGCCGGCTACGCGCCGGAGATGGCCTATTTCGAGTGCCTGCACGAGGTGAAGCTGATCGTCGACCTGATCTATGAAGGCGGCATCGCCAACATGAATTATTCGATCTCCAACACCGCCGAATACGGCGAATATGTCACCGGTCCGCGCATCATCACCGACGAGACCAAGAAGGAGATGAGGCGGGTGCTGGCCGACATTCAGGGCGGAAAATTCGCCCGCGACTGGATGCTGGAGAACAAGGTCAACCAGACCTCGTTCAAGGCGACCCGCGCCAAGCTCGCCGCGCACCCGATCGAGGACGTCGGCGCCAAGCTCCGCGACATGATGCCGTGGATCAAGAAGGGCGCGCTGGTGGACAAGACCAAGAACTAGGGCTTGATCCCCGTTTCTCTTGCGAGATCGCGCTTGCGCGATCTCGACCATCAAGACCGGCGCGCCGGTGGACAAGACCGGCGGGTGCTGCGCCCGCGGTTGCGGTTGGCGCGCCGTTGATCCCCGTTTAGGTAACTTGCTTCTCGATTTGGCTGTATGTGCCCGAAGCGCACCGTGCGCATGGCGGTCTCCGCGAACAACCGGCCGTAGTCGCTCCGGGCGAGTTTCAGTCCCCGGCAGGCGATCAGCGCCGGCGACACGGGAACGCCGGCGCAGGGTCGACGTCATTCATGGGCTGCAGACAGACTCTAATAACGTTAAAAGACGTTAGGCAACTTTCCTCCCTTTTTCGTTAGGCCAGCTCCGTTAGGGAACGGGCTCCTAGCCCCGGGGGATTTCCGCCGTGTCGACCGAGAGGTTTCTCAAGCAGCGTGCCGTCAAGATCGCGGTGAACGGGCACTATACGCTGCCGAACTGGTATGATCCGGAGGGAAGGCTCCGCACCTTCGCCTGCCGCACCACGCGCGTTTCGCCGTACCGGATGATGGTCGACGTGCCCGTCGTCGGCAAGGTCGGCGACTGCCTGACATCCTATTTCCGTGATTTCGGCAAGCTCGATGGCCACATCAGCGACACCAGGCCCGGCGGTTTCCTGCTCGAACTCGACGTGAGCTACGCCACGCGCGAGAGGCTTTCGAACAAGCTCACCTGGCTGGAAGAGAAGCTGAAGGATCCCGCGGTTATCGATTTGCGAAAACATCCGCGCGTGGTCCCGGCTGATCCGCATTCGACGCTGACCCTGGCCGACGGCGCGATCCATCAATGCTTCATCATCGACATGTCGGCGACCGGAGTTGCGGTCTCCGCTGAACTGCAGCCGGAAGTGGGCACGCCGCTGGCCATCGGGACCTGCGTCGGCCGCGTCATGAGGATTTTTGCCGGCGGCTTTGCGGTCAAATTCGTCGAAAGGCTGAACCAGAACGACCTCGACCGGTTTGTCGCCCGGCCGATCACCGCGTCCGCGTCCCCCTCCGCAAAGGCGAGGTCCGAGTCCGATGATTCCGCCTTTGCGAAGATGGAAGCCTAGAAGCCGCTGTCCCAGGGCGGCACGGGTGTAAAGCGGGTCGCAATGAAGTCGATGAACGCGCGCACCTTTGCGGGTGGATCGCGGTCCGGCAGGAAGACGGCATAGATGCCGCCAAGTTCGACGGTCGGCTGATCCAGATTGACCGCGACCAACGTGCCCGCGCGCAAATCATCGGCGACGATGAAGGTCGGCTGGTAGATCAGGCCTTGCCCCGCGATCGCAGCGGCCCGCAGCGCATCGCCGTTATTGGCGCGCAGATTGCCTGCGACCCGAACGCTGACCTCCGCGCGCGCGCCAAATGTCCAGCGATCGGCCGCGGTCTGCTGCGACAGCGTGTAGCCGAGGCAATTATGAGCCGAGAGACCGGAGACCGTGAGCGGCCGGCCGCGCGCCTTGAGATAGGACGGCGCGGCGCACACCACGACCCGGCAGGGCGCAATTCGCCGCGCGATCAGACTTGAATTGGCGAGGTTGCCGATGCGGATCGCGAGATCCCAGCCCTCTTCCGCAAGGTCGACCAGGCGGTCGTTGAGACCAAGCTCGACCGTGACGAGCGGATGGCGCTCG
>JBAVEE010001025.1:0-2637 GCA_049587575.1 Bradyrhizobium sp. | reverse complement strand
CGTTGCGCTCGCTCTCCTCACCCTCATACTGCACCGGGTAGAACAGGATGCTGTTCAGCTCCTTGAAAACCGGGAGCACGGATTTGCGCGAGACCGAGGTCCAGCAACCGAACACCACGGCGACCTTGTCCTTGGTGATCAGCTCGCGCGCTTTTTCCGCAAACAGGGGCCAGTTCGACGCGGGATCGACGACGACAGCCTCCAGCTTCTTGCCCAGCACGCCACCCTTCTTGTTCTGCTCATCGATCATGAACAGGACCGTATCCTTCAGCGTGGTCTCGCTGATCGCCATGGTGCCCGACAGCGAGTGGAGGACGCCGACCTTGATGGTGTCGTCAGCGGCTTTCGCGGTCGAGAACGCGGTCAGGCCCAGAGCCAGCCCGGCGGTTGCCGCGAGCCAGCGGCGGCGGCTCAGCGTCGCTATATCGTGAGTAATCTGTGTAAGCATGAAATGTCTCTCCCTGACGCAGGCGTGAAACGCTGCGAACGGCCCCACGGCCGCCTGCGTTAACGGAATCGCAAGAACCATGCCACGGCGCTTTATGGGAGTAACTTCATGTTTTTATTGAATAATATGTCTCAACCGGCCTCCAAAATAGTGCTAGTGCTTAATATTTAGCCCCAAAAAATGTATGCTTCGGTTGCAATCTGCTTAATTTATGAGCAAACAAAACAAATGCCTCCGCGACTGGCACAAATTTTTGGCATCCATGCTGAGAATTGGACACGCGGTGCGCGCCATAAATTAAGTCTTTGGGTCTGTTTCTGACGAGCCGAGGGGTCAGATCGACAATTCACCTTGAAAGCGCCGTGTTCATGTTCCATATGAGGGAGACGACCCCGGATTCATCGGGTCACTGCGAGCCGCGTGTTCTGAGCCCGTCCAACGGTTTCTGGCTTGCCCCTTCAGCTTACCAAAACCGACGCCCCAAACACGCGGGTGTCCCAGACACCCCTCGCGCGCTCCTGACTCTCATTGTCGGGCGCCTGCCTTTTACAATGGAAAGTACCCACCTTTTGACCTCCTTTCAGGATTTCGGCCTCGCCGATCCCATCTCGCGCGCGCTCAAAGAAGAAAATTATCTCACGCCCACGCCCATCCAGGCTCAAACCATTCCCCTTGCACTCACCGGCCGTGACGTGGTCGGCATCGCCCAGACCGGTACCGGCAAGACCGCGTCGTTCGCGCTGCCGATCCTGCACCGCATCCTGGAAAATCGCATCAAGCCGCAGCCCAAGGCCTGCCGCGTGCTCGTCCTCAGCCCCACCCGCGAATTGTCGGGGCAGATCCTCGACAGTTTCAACGCCTATGGCCGCCATATGCGCCTGACGTCGGCGCTGGCGATCGGTGGCGTTCCGATGGGACGCCAGGTCCGCTCGATCATGCCGGGCGTCGAAGTCCTGGTGGCCACGCCGGGCCGCCTGCTCGATCTCGTGCAAAGCAACGGGCTGAAGCTCGGACAGGTCGAGTTTCTCGTGCTCGACGAAGCCGACCGCATGCTCGACATGGGTTTCATCAACGACATCCGCAAGATCGTCGCCAAATTGCCGGTCAGGCGGCAGACCCTGTTCTTCTCGGCGACGATGCCGAAGGATATCGCCGAACTCGCCGAAGCGATGCTGCGTGACCCCGCGCGGGTGGCCGTGACGCCGGTCGCCTCGACGGTCGAGCGCATCACCCAGCGCATCATCCAGGTCGATCACTCGGCCAAGCCCGCTCTTCTGGCGCAGCTGTTGAAGCAGGAGCAGGTTAGTCGCGCGCTGATCTTTACCCGCACCAAGCATGGCGCCGACAAGGTGGTGAAGGGCCTCGCCAGGGCCGGCATCACCGCCGACGCCATTCACGGCAACAAGTCGCAAAACCACCGCGAGCGGGTGCTGGCGGCATTCCGCAGCGGCGAGATCCTCACGCTGGTCGCCACCGACATTGCCGCCCGCGGCATTGACGTCGACGGCATCAGCCATGTGGTGAATTTCGATCTTCCCAACATACCCGAGACCTACGTCCATCGCATCGGCCGCACCGCGCGCGCCGGCGCCGAAGGCGTCGCGATCTCGCTCGTCGCCGGGGGCGAGGAGATGGCGTATCTGCGCGACATCGAGAAATTGATCCGCGTCGCGCTGCCGAGGGAAGACCGCCGTACGCCCGGTCATCGCGAAGCGGCGCCGGCGCCGGCGCAAAATCGCGGAGGGCGATCAGCCCCGCGCGCGCATGCCGGACGCGCAAATGATGCCGCGCCAGGATCGAAAGGCCCTCGCCGTGGCCGCCGTCCTGGTGGTAATAATGGCGCTCCGCCAGCCAACCGGCACGAGGTCAACCGGCAGGAGCCGCTTCGTCCGGCGCAAGGCGGCGGCAAGGCTGAGGGGATGCAGGGAGTTGCTTTCTTGCACCGCGAAAGCCGCCCGAACACCCGACCCAACCGCACTCAACGGCCGCGCTAGCCGTCAATCGACCTGGAGATAAACATGGCTAAAGAAGAGCTGATCCAGTTCGAAGGACTGGTGACCGAAATCCTCCCCGATGCCCGTTACCGCGTCCAGCTGGACGCCGGACACGAGATCGTCGCCTATACCGCCGGCAAGATGAAAAAGAACCGGATCAAGACGCTGGCGGGTGACCGGGTGACGATCGAGATG
>JBAVEE010001024.1:0-1611 GCA_049587575.1 Bradyrhizobium sp. | reverse complement strand
GTGGTCACGCATCCTTGCATGGGCGAATCGTCCCGACAGCGCGCAATATCCCGGCTCGCAACATCTACCGGGACAACGGTTTCGCGGAGGTCGAACCCGGCTTGTGGAAATTCGCAGAACCGGCGTCGGGCTGAAGCGGATATTCGCTGCGATCACGAACACGCGACGCGAATTGTGTTTCAAAATATTTCCATCGCCGACCCGAGCAACATGATGCAACATCTCCCGGGAGCCGATAAGGATTTCGTTAAGATTGCCAACCTATCGAATGGACCGGAGAAATTCGCTGCAAGATTTCGTCATGACCGAAATTGCGCCGGGCCGCGCTCGCATCTTTCTGGGAGACCCGGCGCCGTGGTTTAGCGCGGCGCTTGTTGCCGGCGGTTCGTTCGATCTGCATGTCAGCGCAGGCCGCTGGGTGGTCTTGAGCTTCCTGGGTTCTCCTGCCAACCCGCGGGCGATGGCTGAACTTGCCGAGCTGGGGCGCGAGGATGCTTTGTTCGACGAGGATCACCTCGCCGTGGCGTGCGTGTTCACCGCGCCGCCCGACGATCTCGCGAGCCTTGCCGCGATCAGCCGCAAGCTGATCCTTCTCGCCGACTATGATGGCGTCATAAGCCGGTCGTTCGGGGCGCTGGAGACGCCGCGCACCGTTGTGCTCGACCCCATGCTGCGGGCCGTTGCCGATATTTCCTGGGACATTCCGCAAGGACACGCTGAAACCGTCCGCAATGTGCTGCGAGGTCTTCCCGCCGTCGATGATTCCGCGGGCGTCCCGATGTTTGCCCCGGCGCTGATGGTGCCCCGCGTCTTCGGTTTCGATATCTGCGATTTTCTCGTCCAGTTCTACGAAGGGCAGGGCGGCGTGGACTCCGGCTTTCAGTTCGACATTGCCGGCAAGACAACGACGCTGTCCGACTGGCGGCTCAAGCGCCGCATGGATGTCGCGCTGATAGCGCCCGAGGTGCGCAGCCTGGTGCGTGATCAGATCGTGCGCCGGCTGCTTCCGGCGATCGAGCGGTATTTTCAATTTCATGCGACGCGAATGGATCGCTGCATCATCGCTCGCTACGACGGTGAGGTTGGCGGCCATTTCTATCGGCATCGCGATAACGTCAACGCCGGTGCCGAGCACCGCCGCTTCGCGGTGTCGATCAACCTCAACAATGATTTCGAGGGTGGCGACCTGGTGTTTCCGGAATTCGGTCGCAGGACTTACCGGCCATCGGAAGGCGGCGCGCTGGTGTTTTCATGCGGCGCGCTTCATCAGGTGATGCCCGTCACCAAAGGGCGGCGCTATGCCTTCCTGGCGTTCCTGTATGGCGAGGAAGACGCGAGTAAGCGCGAAGCCAACAATGCGCGGCTGCATGTCGGCGAGACGCAATATGTGAGCGGACAGGACCGGCTGTTTCCCCAGGAAGCGGCGTCTCCGGACGTGGCATCGGTAGCCTAACCAGCCTCAAGCAAGAACGTCGGCGACGCCGGTCTCCATGAGGTCCCGCGCTCAGGGCGGACGAGGGCGCGTCTGGGTTAACTCCTCCATGAGCCCTGAACATGCCGACCGGCATGCGAAGATCGTCGACGCCCGAGCCGCTTGCCCCACGGCTGCGG
>JBAVEE010001023.1:0-3892 GCA_049587575.1 Bradyrhizobium sp. | reverse complement strand
ATCACAGGGGCGCAGGCCGCCGCGCGACCCGGCTATTATCTGGCGCAAGGCAATTGCTACTATCGCTATCCGTCGGGACAGTACGTCTCCGTCGACCCGCGCAGTTGCTATTGAAACCAGTTCCAGGCGCGCGCATGGCGGATACGCGTGCCTGGATGTTGATCGAGCGGGCCGTTGATTTTGCCGCCGCTCGTGACGTGCCGTGCTTCAGGCCGGCATGTCGACCTTCCGGGTGCGCTCCGGCATTGCAGCCGCTGACCGGCAGGAGCTAGTGTCCGTCTGGACAAGCGAACATGAGTCTGCCGAACATGCGAAAGTCTTCCACGACATCGCTCCCGTCCTTAAGTGTTCGGATCGATCTGGACGGGGAAGGCCGCATCGGGCCGGGCAAAATCCAGCTGCTCGAGAATATTCATGCCTGCGGTTCGATCTCGGCCGCGGGCCGGGCGATGGACATGTCCTACAAGCGGGCGTGGGACCTCGTCGACGAGATCAATCGTATCTGTGGGCGTGCCGCCGTTGACCGGCAAGCCGGCGGCAAGAACGGCGGCGGCGCTGTCCTCACGCCGTTCGGGCTGTCGCTGGTCGCGCGTTACCGGAAAATCGAACACTCCGCCGAAAGCGCGGTCCGCAAGGAGCTTCTGGCGTTGCAGTCAGACATGGGCGTTCGAAGGAAAACCTGAACGGCCGGGATAGCTCATTGCTGACCGGCGCAATCGCCCGACAGCGAATGTCTATTTGCGCAATGCCGCACGTCCGGATGACGAACCGTTCGGATTGAATCGGATCGTCGCGGTTTTGCCTTTCGGCAAAGGGTCCGGACCAAACCCGGTCACGGGCAGCAGCAACCCGAGGCGACATCGGCTCCGCGGCTTGCTTCTCCCGACATCGCCGGGCCTCGCGGCGTCGCCGATGTGTGACAGCGCGGCCCAAGCACGATTTTAATTTTTCACTGTTGCCCAATTGCACTTTGTGACAGGGGGCATCTTCGCTATATCCGAAGGTATACAGCGCAAAAGGCAGGATTCAGCGCTCTGTCCGTGTCAGTGGCCAATCTGGGGGTAATGGAGATGAGAAGAACGTTCGCATTTGCGCTTGCGATGGTGGGCTTGGCAGCCAACGCGCATGCCGCGGATCTCGGTTTGCTTACAAACCCGTCGCAGTTCAAGGATCCGCTTCCGGATAGTTTGACCTGGTATGGCGTCACCTTGTTCGCGACCGTCGACCTCGGTTATGCCTATCAAACCAACGGCCGTCCGCTTGGCGCGGTGGTCTCGGGCCTTGAATTCATCCCGTTCACGACCACCAGGAACTACACGGGGCAGAGGATATCGACGATCGCCGAAAACGGTCTGACGCAATCGAATATAGGCCTGAAGTTCGATGTGCCGCTCGGCCTCGGCTGGAGCGCCGTCGGGCGGGCCGACACGGGTTTCGATCCGCTGACGGGAAAACTCTCCGACGGCTGCAGCTCGTTTATCCAGAATGCCGGCGTCGTCTACAACCAGCAGACCTCGAACGCCGATAGCGGCCGTTGCGGTCAGGCGTTTAACAGCCAGCTCTTTGGCGGTCTCAGCAACCAGCAATACGGCACGCTGACGATCGGCCGGCAGAATTCGTTCCAGCTCGACGGCATTGCAGATTACGACCCGATGGCTCTTTCCTACGCCTTTTCGCTGCTCGGCTATTCCGGCACCAACGGCGGCTCGGGCAGCACGCAGGCGGCCCGCTGGGACAATGCCGCCAAATATGTCTACGATTTCGGACCCGTCAGTGCAGGCGCCATGTATTCAAACGGCGGCTCGAACTCCGGCATGTTCGGCAGCGGCTACGGCGTCTTTGTCGGCGCAAACTACCGGGGCTTTTCCGCCGAAGCGATCTATACGAAGGAGCACGGCGCCGTAAACCTGCAGACTTCCCTCAACGATGTGTTCGGCAGCCAGACGCTGGCCGCGAACATTTCGGACAACACGGGATGGTCGCTGCTGGCAAAATACACCTTTGAGTTCGGCGGGCAGTCGGTGGGTGCTTATCCAACCAAGGCGCCAAAGGCCGAGGTTCCCGCCGACAGGCTGACATTGTTTGCCGGTTACACCAATATCGATCAGGCAAACCCGAACACTCCGGTTGGTTTCGGAGGCGCGGCCGGCGGATACGCGTTGACCGTCACCGGGACGCTGCCCGACAATAACGCGTTCACCACCGACAAGGTCCTGCAGTTCTTCTGGGTCGGAGCGAAGTACGAATTCGCCTCGGGTTTGAGTTTTACCGGCGCCTATTATCACGTGAACCAGAATTCTTACGTGGCTGATGGCGAAGCCTGTACGGCCGGGGGCGCGAGCAAGCTTTTCTGCGCAGGGACGTTCGACCAGGCGTCGTTCCTGACGGACTACATCGTCACCAAGCATCTCGATCTCTACGCCGGCATTACCTACGGCAAGGTGCAGAATGGTCTCGCCTCGGCATTCCCCGGCACGCCGGGTGCCAAGTTCGGCTTCGCCGGCACGGGCACCAGCGTCGACACGACATCGATGATGACCGGTTTCCGCATCAAAATCTAAGACCAGGGGCCGGGCGATGCCTTTGGCTCGTTTCCGAACGAAATGCTGCCCCGGACTTCATCCGGGGCGGGGGGCTCGTTCGCTTAAAGGAAGCGCGTCAGCGCATGACGAAAGCCCGGTTTCGTTTGAAGCAGCAGCGGCGACAGGCGCGTCAACGCCGCAAGCCGTAGCCGGCATCTAATCGGTGGTCAGATCGTAGTTGTGGCGAAGGGCGTGCTGGACGTTGAGCGCGGCGCGTGCCGCGGTGTTGGCATCGGCAGCGCCCGCGGATGACACGCACATCGACCAGTTATTTCCTGCCCGCTCATCCGTGACGCGATTGATCGCGATATTGCGAACGTCCGAGCAGCCGGGTTGCGTCCGGACTTCCGCCAGCGCCCGCGCCTGCAGATCCCGGATCGAAAGCAGGGTCTTTGCCATTCAGGCTGCAGCCTTACTTCGAGGCAATTGCGATCTTGTGCTCCAGGTGGCCGGTCTCATGATCGCGGCGCAGCTGGCTCAGTGACGTTTCGTTCAGTTGAAGAAGCACCTCGCTCAGTTTTTCGGTTTCAGGATAACCTGCGGCGAAGCCCTGTCCGTAAACCTTGCGCAACGTGCGGATGAGGGTGTTTCCGTGCTTGTGGCTGATTTCGCCATCCTTGTTGCGGTGGCGATTGTCGAGACCGGCCTTGTTCATGCTGCTCTCCATGGTGCCCGCAGCCGGCAGCATCCTCCCGCTGCGACCAAATGGCAACCTTGCGCCGCAACCATGGCAGCAAAGCCGCGCTGGACGGCAAGCAGCCCTGCGGCTTGACCGCGGTTCGGGACACAGGAGAGATCGCCAGGGCATCAATCCGCATTGGATGATGCTCATCGTTCGTCTTCCTGTTTGAACATGATCCGCGCGCAAACGCTTTCGCGGTCATCGCGAGGGAAAACCTTTTCCGACTTTTGCGGATCCGGCTTCAAAGGCCCTGCCGTCGACGGCCTGACGCCGCGTAACTTCCTTCTCACGCAAAGGTGAGAACGTTGACGAGTTGAATTCGTGAATCCGGTCTCCCGTTAACGCCATTTTTTTTGGCGGGTCCTTGGTCCGCCACAGTGTCCGCATATCTTGCCTTTCGGCACGGTAACGCGATAGACAGGCAAAGTCTTGAAACCCGCGTTGCGGTTGACGGGGCCTTCCCCAATAGCGAAGCCAATGTTGCAGGTATCCGGCGCCAGCGCGTCAGGACAGTGCCGCCTGTTCCGCCGCGCAGATCGCGCCATCGCTTGGGATCGCAACCGTCGCGGACTGCCGCCGATCGCGGAGGTTGATGCGCCGGCAGGCGGAATCAAGGTTGAGATGATGA
>JBAVEE010001022.1:0-4162 GCA_049587575.1 Bradyrhizobium sp. | reverse complement strand
CAGGCTTGGCGGAATTTCATCGTAGAGAACCCACCGATTTCAGATCGCGCGGGTGTAGGATCGAACTATCTGACGATTTGTCGAAGTTCGGCTGGTCCCGGCTCCGAGGGAGCTGATACGTTCGCATCCGGTTTGCAGGCGGTTCTTGAAAAGAAGTCCAAATTGTTTGAGATGGAATATCCCTGCCACTCACCCACCCAAAATAGATGGTTCTTGGGGCGCGTAACGCGCATGGAGGCTGAGCCGTGGGGTGCCGTTATTTCTCATATGAATATCACTGATCGCAAATTGCTGGGGCTTGAGTTGGTCAGATTGGCAACGACGGATTCACTCACCGGCTTGCCCAATCGCCGCTATTTCCTGCAGGTTGCAAATTTGGAGGCTGTGCGCGTACTCCGGTTCGGAGCGGTGGCATCAGTCGTAATGGTCGACCTCGATCATTTTAAGTCCGTAAACGACACATACGGACATGGCGTCGGCGACGAGACCCTTCGCCAGATCACGCAGTTATTGGCTAAGCATCTTCGGCAAATCGATGTTCTCGCCCGCATTGGCGGTGAGGAATTCACGATCATGTTGCCCGGGACGAATGAAGCTGGAGGTGTAACCTTGGCGAAAAAACTACGCCAAACACTTTCGGAGACTCCGGTTAAGGTCGGCAATAATCAATTCAACGTTACAGCGAGCTTCGGCGTGGCAGAAATACTCGCCGGCGAAACGGAGGTAGATGCTTGCCTCGGTCGCGCGGACAAAGCGCTCTATGCGGCGAAGCGCTCGGGGCGCAATAGCGTGATCAGTTTTACCGCCGTTTCACGCGAGGCAGGAAAGTCCGACGCGCTTTCCTAGTTCAGTATTTGCATTGGGGCGCGACCATTGCGGCACAGCTTGTTGACCAGCCGATAGCCGCCTTTGGCATTTGCAGACAAACGATCCCGACTCAAACTCCGCCATTGTCCGTTCCGGTTCAAAGACGGCAGAGCCTCAGCCCGAATGGGGCGTCAGTGATTTGGGTCGCGCGAATGCGCGCCCGATGACAGGCTCCGCGACGCAATCCATTGGGCTGCTTGCCGGGGCGTGGATTGCTTCGTCGCTACGCTCCTCGCAATGACGGCGGCAGCACGTCGCAACGTAATCATGCGTTCCCTCTCACGCCGGCACCGAGCGCAGGCTGAGCGTTGACCGTTGGAAATGGCCTGAAGGTCAACGCGATCGGGAACGCGGCAGGTCCAAACGTCCACGAACCGAGGGAGCCAGCGATGGCCGCTGGCCAACCTCCGCTGCGTCACAAGCATTGCAAAAACGTGAGACCTCCTTGCGGTCTCAGGCGTCGCCGTCCATTGATTTATATCGCATTGCGATATAAATCGGGCCGGCGCCGGCGGCGATGTCCATTCGGCCGAACGCCGAGCCACGCCAAAGCCAGGAATCGTCATGCATCGCACCACGCCCGCCAATGCCAAGCCGGGGCAACTGCCGCGCCTTGGCGATTTCACCACCGACCGCCGCGTCCTGATGCTGATCGCCATGGCGCTCGTTGTCGGCACCGGCGCTACGGCGGCGGCCTGGCTGCTGTTGCGGGCCATCGCCCTCGTCACCAACCTGGTCTGGTTCCAGACATTCGGCACCCAAAGCCTGTCGCTCGCCAGCCTCAAGTCCAGCGTCTGGATGGTGGTGGCGCCTGCCCTTGGCGGCCTCGTCATCGGGCTGATGGCGCGCTTCGGCTCCGAGAAGATCCGAGGCCACGGCATTCCCGAAGCGATCGAGGCGATCCTGATCGGCGGCAGCCGCATGCAGCCCAAGGTGGCCGTGCTCAAGCCGCTGTCGTCCGCGATCTCGATCGGGACCGGGGGACCTTTCGGCGCGGAAGGCCCGATCATCATGACCGGCGGCGCCATCGGTTCGCTGTTCGCCCAATGCTTCAGCCTCAGCGCCGCCGAGCGCAAGACCCTGCTCGTTGCCGGGGCCTCCGCCGGCATGACGGCGATCTTCGGCACGCCGATTGCCGCGGTATTGCTGGCGGTCGAGCTGTTGCTGTTCGAATGGAAACCGCGCAGCCTGCTTCCGGTCATCGCCGCCAGCACCGTATCCATCGCGTGGCGTCCGCTGCTGTTCGGCAGCGGCGCGCTGTTTCCGTTCGCCGGCCATCTCGACCTGCCGTGGTGGGGATTTTTCCTCTGCATCGGCGTCGGTACCGTCGCCGGACTGCAATCGGGCATTCTCACCGGCCTGCTCTACAAAATGGAAGACCTGTTCGGCCGGTTGCCGATGCACTGGATGTGGTGGCCGGCGATCGGCGGCCTGGTCGTCGGGCTCGGCGGACTTCTGCAGCCGCGCGCCCTCGGGGTCGGCTATGACGTGATCGGCGACCTGCTCAACAACCATCTCGGCGTGCCGGAAGTCGCGATGATCCTCGCCGTGAAATCGATCATCTGGATCGTCGCCCTCGCCTCCGGCACCTCCGGCGGCGTGCTCGCGCCGTTGCTGATCTTCGGCGGATGCGCCGGCTGGCTCGAGGGCCAGTACCTGCCGGGCGGCGCGGGCGCCTGGGCGCTGGTCGGCATGGCGGCCATGATGGGCGGCACCATGCGCTCGCCCCTCACCGGCATCCTCTTTGCCGTCGAGCTGACCGGCGATTTCGCGCTGCTCGAGCCGCTGCTGCTAGCCACCGGCGCGTCCTATGCCGTCACCGTGCTGTTGCTGAAGCGCTCGATCCTGACCGAGAAGATCGCGCGGAAGGGCCAGCATGTCGTTCGCGAATACAGCATCGATCCGTTCGAGCTTCTGCGGGTCGCCGAAGTCATGGTGTCCGCGGTCGACACCCTGCCCGCCGCCATGAGGGTCGACGAGGCGGTCGCCTTTTTCGCCGACGACGGCCGCCGCCATAAATCCTATCCGATCCTCGATGCCGGCGGCAGGGTCGTGGGCATGGTGAGCCGGGCCGACGTGCTGCGCTGGCGGGCGGAAACGCCGCATGGCGAGGAAACCCTGTTCGATCGCGCGTCGGACTCCTCGCTGGTCGTCGGCTATGCGGATGAGCCGGTATCCCATCTCGCCGACCGCATGGTGGCCGCCGATGTCGGCCGGGTCCCGATCGTGGATCGCGGCACGTCACGTCTGGCCGGCCTGGTATCGCGCAAGGATCTTCTTCGCATCCGCGCCACCGCCAAATCGGCCGAGGCCAGCCGCGAGGCTTTCTTCGTCCGGCGTCAGACGGCGCCGGCGGCCGGCTGAGCAGGTTTCCGCCCCGTCGAACCCGGATGGAGGAAAGCCACCCGCCTGCTCCGCGGCGCAATCCAGCCATTTATCCTTCGTGGCAGCTGATCTCTTCCCTCCCCCCGCGAAGCGGCGGGGAGGGATTAAGGGTGGGGGGTCGCGCCGCCAACGCCGCTTTCAACGATTTTGCCGATAGACCCCCGCCCCCTAAGAGCGGGCTTCGCTCGTCTCGACCCCGTCACGCCGGCACCGGCTGCGGCTCAGCCCCGACCCTCGCAAACGGCCTGAACGTCAACGCGATCAGGAACGCGCCAAGGCCGAACGCCCAGGAGCCGACATAGAGCCACGTGTAGCTGGCAAAGCTGTCGTAGATCAGACCGCCGGCCAGCGGCCCGGTCGCCATGCCGAGGCTGCCGGCCATCGCGGTGCCGCCGATCACCGTGCCCAGCATCCGCAGCGGAAAATTCTCGCGGATCAGCACCGAATAAAGCGGCATGGTGCCGGCATAGACGAAGCCGAACAGCGCCGCCACGGCGTAGAACCCGGCGAGTTCATGCACGAAGGCGTAACCGAGCGCGCCGAAGGCTTGCGCGAGCAAGCCCGAGACCAGCACCCGCTTGGCCCCGAAGCGGTCGCCGAGCAGGCCGAACGCGATCCGGCCGCCCATCCCCGCCAGCCCCTCGACGCTGTAGATCGTGACGGCGGCGATCATCGGAATCCCGCAGGTGACGGCGTAGCTCACGGTATGGATGATCGGGCCGGAATGCGTGGCGCAGCAGAAGAAATTGGTCGCCAGCAGGATGATGAATTGCGGCGAGCGCAGCGCCTGTGAGAGCGACATCTCCGGCTCCGGCACGGCGTCGTCCGATGCGGCCGCGGACACCGCCGCCAGCGCCGGCGGCCGGCGCACCAGCAGCGAGACCGGGATCATGATGGCGCCGACCACCAC
>JBAVEE010001021.1:0-5268 GCA_049587575.1 Bradyrhizobium sp. | reverse complement strand
TTCCGGGGCGATGCGAAGCATCGGACCCGAATCTCGAGATTCCCCGATGTGCAATTGCACATCTGAGGTCTGGTGCTAACGCACCATCCCGGAATGACGTGACTGGCAGCAATGCGTTGCGAACCCTTTGACGAAAGCCGCCGGGAATGATTGATCTTCAATGAGTTGTTGGAAAAACGCAGGCGGAACGGGAGTGGAACGATGAATGGTGCGGAAAGTCTGGTGCGGACCCTGGTGGCGGGCGGTGTTGACGTCTGCTTCGCCAATCCCGGCACTTCCGAGATGCATTTCGTTGCCGCGCTTGATCGGGTCGAGGGCATGCGCTGCGTGCTTGGCCTGTTCGAGGGCGTGGTGACGGGGGCCGCGGACGGCTATTTCCGCATGAAGGGCACGCCGGCCTCGACGCTGCTGCACCTCGGTCCCGGCCTCGCCAATGGCCTCGCCAACCTGCACAACGCCAAGAAGGCGAATTCCGGCATCGTCAATATCGTCGGCCAGCACGCCGTCTATCACATCGGCTTCAATGCGCCGCTGACCTCCGACATCGAGGGTCTGGCGCGGCCGATGTCGGCGTGGGTGCGGACCTCGCCGGACGCCAAATCTGTCGCCAGGGACGGCGCCGCCGCCATCGCGGCCGCCAGGAGTTCGCAGATCGCGACCCTGATCCTGCCCGCCGACACCGCATGGAACGAGGCCGACGGCATCGCCCAGGTCCCGGCGGAATCGCAGCGCCCGAGCTATTCGTCGCAAGCGGTGGACAACGCCGCAAAAGTGCTGCGCGGCGGGGCGCCGACGCTGCTGCTGATGACCGGCGGCGCGCTGACCGAACAGGGGCTGGCACTGGCGGCGCAGATCGCCGGCAAGACCGGCTGCAAGGTGATGGGTCAGACCTATAATCCGCGCATGGCGCGCGGGCGCGGGCGGTTTGCAATCGACCGGATCCCTTACGTGATCGAGCAGGCGCTGCCGATCCTTCAAGGTTTCAAGAACATCATTCTGGTCGAAGCCAATGATCCCGTGGCGTTTTTCGCCTACCCGAACAAGCCGAGCCTGTTGAAGCCGGAGGGCTGCGAGGTCCACCGCTTGACGTCAGGCGGAGAGCATTCGGTCGCCGCCCTCGAGGCCCTGGCGTCCGCGCTCGGCGCCAAGGCAGGCGATGCGAAACCGCAGGCCCGGGTCGAACTGGCAAGACCGACGGGCGCGCTGACGCATGCCTCGATCGCACAAGCGATCGCGATGGCGATCCCGGAAAACGCCATCATGGTCGACGAATCCATCACCACCGGGCGCGGCTTCTTTCCGCCGACCGCCGCCGCCAACCCGCACGACTGGCTGCAGAACATGGGCGGCTCGATCGGGTTTTCGACGCCGGTCGCAACCGGAGCCGCGGTGGCATGTCCCGACCGCAAGGTGATCTGCATGGTCGGCGACGGCAGCGCCATGTACACGCTGCAGTCACTGTGGACCCAGGCCCGCGAAGGCCTCAATGTCACCACCATCGTGTTCGCCAATCGCATCTATCAGATCCTGCGCGGCGAATTCGACGGCGTCGGCGCCGGCGAGCCGGGGCAGCGTGCACTCGATATGCTGAAGATCGACCGCCCCACGCTCGATTGGGTCGCGCTCGCCAAGGGCATGGGCGTTGCCGCGCGCGCGGTGACGACGGCGGACGAATTCGTCGCCGCGCTGGCGGAGGCGATCCCGGAGCGCGGACCGCGGCTGATCGAGGTGCAGATGTGAGGGCGGGGTTTGGTCGTCATTTCCGGAGCGATGCGCAGCATCGAACTACGATGTGCAATTGTACATCGTAGAATCTCGAGATTCCGGGTCTGGTGCTAACGCACCATCCCGGAATGACGGGATACTGGATTGCACCGTGACCATGCTCCCCGCAATGACGTGCCGCTTGTGTCGGAGGGCCAATGCAAACCGAGCTGGACAAGGTCGTCACCGGGCTGGGGGAATTTTACGCGCGCGAGACATTCCTGTTTGAGCACGATCTCGGCGAGCGCACGCTGACGCACCGGCTGGCGGTGCATCTGGAAAGGCAGTTTCCGGGCTGGGACGTCGATTGCGACTATGACCGGCTGGGCGCGCGGACGCTGCGGCTTCCGCACGGAACGATCGTCTCGACCGACGACCATCTCTCCAAATCGATCTATCCCGACATCGTCGTGCACCAGCGCGAGATTCCCAATAACCTGCTCGCCATCGAGGTCAGGAAGGCATCCAACCATCAGCCGCCGGAACACGATCAGCAAAAGCTGCGTGCACTGACCGACCCGAATCTGTGGTTCGCCTACTGGATCGGCGTCTACCTGGTGCTGGGAAAGCGCAGCGCGGTTTCGGAGGTCTATGTCGGCGGCGTGCTCGACCAGCACTTGTCTCGCTGGTTTGCGCAGCGGCTTAGGGATGCGGGCCCGGGTTCGGGATAACGCGCGACCCGAGGGATTCCTTGTCGGGCAGCGGCAATTGTTCGGTTCGGAGTATCGCGTGGTGCCGGACGCCCGTCCCGTTTTGCATCTGACCCATTTTGCGGAACGCCGTGACCGCGCCCTGCCGCCGATTCAGGAATTTGTTTCGCGGAACTGTCCCTTATTGATCAGACAACTCGCCACTATTTCGCTATGTTGCATCCGTGTCCACTATGGGGCCGAGACTAGCCTCCCAACTGCTCTGCATTGGAAACCCCAGCCCGTTCCGTGCAGAGTTTTTTTGAATCCGTGCTGAAGGTCCGCGCCCAACAAAAAGCCCCAGCGGACGGCGTGCGCTAGGGCCTTCGTGTTTGCTGTGCCCGACCATTTGGGGAGACGTGGACGCGAACGCAGCCCGATCAGGCCAGCATGCGCCGGTTCCACGATGGTGGTCTGTATTGAACACCGGTGGATGTTTTCCACAGCTTGTGGTCTGTTTTGAACGTTCGATCCCGAGCAAGCTGTCCGGCCCGTCGACGCCGTCCTCGAAACTTTCTGTGAGTGAGCAATATGGATCACAGGCTTCAAAACCTGGAGGAGCAATCGCGGGTGGCCGGTTTGCTTGCCGGGGGATTCGCGGCGCCGACCTGAAGGCTGACGGGGGCTCGACACCCAAGACCGCGGCTCCGCCTGACATCCGTTTGCCGCATGCCGTCAAATCTTCCGGGTGTGAGCAGAACTGAGCAGCGCCTCACGCTGCAAAGTTGTCAATTGACGCATCATCGCGGCGGACCCTACCGATGACGCGGGGTGGTGTGCGGCGCCTTCTCTGGGAGCGGCAGGATGCCCGTTTTTCAAAGCTTGCCGGACCTTGGCTTATCCCGAAAATATCATCTGAAAGCGGTCGGGTGCGATCAATCCGCCGAAGATGCGACCGACCTTGCCACCGAACAGCAATGGCATGAACTCGCGACACAATGGCGTGCGATGGCGGATCGAGCCGCAAAAATGGCAGGTCAGGCAGTGCTGGAGGAATTTGATTAAGGGCGGTCGGGAAAAAGCGCGGTACGAAAAAAAGCGACCAGATCGGTCGCCTTTTTCTTATACGTTCAGGATGCAACAACGGCTGATGTCGTCAGTAGCCATACCCGCCGTATCCCATACCGGCGCCGAGCAGCGAGCCTGCGATCAGACCGCCTACGATACCTGGCCCATTGTCATAGCCGTATCCGCCATAGCCACCGCCATAACCGTAGCCGCCGCCATAACCACCACCGTAACCACCGCGGTATCCGCCCCGATAGCCGCGGCCAGCGAAGCGGGCGCCGCCTCCATGAAATCCACCTGCGTGACCACCATGAAAGCCATGTCCGCCACCATGTCCGCCGCCGTGTCCGCGCGCGAGTGCTGGGGACGCGGCCGCAAGTGCCACTGCCAGACAGGCAGCTCCTATCGATAGATATTTCATAACTGTCTCCTCCATTTCGATAGGGGGAAACAGCCCCGAGTGCTGCGGGTTCCACCGTCGGGTGACAAATGACCGTGACCGTTCGGTCGTGGCAGATCGAAACATGGCGCGGGCAGGCGTTGATCTGGGGCATTACGGTGATAGTGCGCACTTAGTCGCCGTTCGGCGATAGCGCTCATCGACTGCTTTCCGTCCGAACCGGACGGCGCCAGGATGAGGTGCACGTGTGGCGAGGGGTGAGCGGCTGGCGTCAACTGCCGCCTGACATTCTTGCGGCCGACGACCTTTCAGCCACATGGTTCGCACCGGGAGGGGCCAAGTTGGTCCATGCCTGACTGATGAGGCCCATAGGCCGCTCCCGGAACGTCGTCCGTATGTTAGCCGCTATGCTGATGCCCGAACGTTGCAGCAGCGGTCACTGCGGCAAATTTTGCAGGTGGAGTCATCTTGTCTCCTCTGCTCGAGGCCAACGCAATTGTTGGCCCACATTCAAAGCTGTGTCGTGGTACCCGATCTGTCAAGTATCAGTTGTCCGGATGGAGGCAGCCGTTGATGCCGCGCGAAGCTGCCGTCCGCGGGTCCGCCGTACGACGGCAGGTATCCCCCGATGGACATCAGCATCGTTGCAAGACCGGTACTCGGTTCGGTGGCGGCTGCGCCTGGGAATGGTGTGTGAGAACTCTGATTCAAAAGGAGCCGGCCCGGTGTCGGACTGCTTCCGGGATTATCCCGGAAGCAGCCATCGGAAACTCGCTTCAGCCAGAGCGCTTTCGAGCGAAGCATGCCCTGGGCCACGGGGGGATGCCGGTTCGCGTGAAGAAAACGCGTCAAAGCAGAAGACTGGCGCGCCGGTCCTGTCTCACCGACGCTGTACCATCAGGTGCCCGCGGGCCTGAGCGAGGGGTCCCGGTCACCTACCCATGATGGATCCCTGCCACGAAAGCCGAAGCCGTTGATGTCCGAGCTATCGAACGCTCGCGGCGCGGCGTAGACCGGCGCGTTCAACTGATCATACGCCCCGCGAAAATTTCGGTAACCGTGGGTTCGGACATGATGCGTCGGCTCTTGCACGCCGGTATTTTGCGCGAGCGCCGGGCTCGCGATGATTGCGGAAAGAATGGCAAGAGTGCTGAGTGCTTTAGTCATTGGTCTGGTTTCTCCGTTAGATGGTGAAACCCTTCCCGTGACGTTTCCTCAGCGCACAACCCATCCCGCAGATGAACGTTCCGGGTTTTCAAGGGAACGTGTTCTCGCGTGATGTGCGGCCGCGCCGGGGCATCTCATTGGTTGTTTAATGTGCATACACGAGCGAGGCATTCCAACCGCGCGCGGCGCCGGAAAGTGGTCTGTGGTGCAGGTGCGGCGGGTGCCGGAACGCATCTGAGG
>JBAVEE010001020.1:0-1788 GCA_049587575.1 Bradyrhizobium sp. | reverse complement strand
GAGCAGGCTCGATCGCGGCACCGGCATCCGCCATCGCCCGGCGACGGCGCTCACCGACACGCTGGTGATGCAGGATCCGGTCGCGCTGGCGCTGTGGCAGGCGCAGCGTGAGCGCACCTTGGCATCGATCAAGCGCATCCGCGCCGGCCTGCCGTCGCCGCGGCTGGCGATCCACGATCCCTGGGCCCTGCGCGCACTGATCGTGGTGATGATGGTCGCGACCTATGTTGCCGCGGGCGACGAACGCCGGATGCGGGTCGCTGCCGCCTTCGACTGGAATGGCATTCTGGCGGCGGCCAATGTCCGGGTCGATGCCTGGGTGACACCGCCGCTTTATACCGGCAAGCCCCCGATCATTCTGTCGGCGGCGAACAAGGAAGCCGCCATACCCGCCGCGGGGCCGCTGGCGGTCCCGACGGGCAGCAAGCTGATCGTGCGTTCGAGCGGCGGCACCCTCGATGTCGTGGCCGGCGGCGGCGTGACGGAAGCGGTGCCGGCCGAACAGGCGCCCAAGGGGACCAACGAGAAGCATTTTGCCATCACCGGCGACGGCACGGCGCATGTCCGCGCGCCCTCCGGTCAGCCGCAGTGGAAGTTCAGCGCGATCCCCGACCGCGCCCCGACCATTGCGCTTGCGAAGGACCCGGAGCGCCAGGCTCGCGGCTCACTGCAGCTGTCCTACAAGATCGAGGATGATTACGGCGTCACCGAAGCCCGGGCGGTTTTTGCCGTCCGCCAGGCCGCCGCGGCGGACGCTGCCGCCGAGCGGCGGCCGCTGTTCGACCCGCCGCAACTTTCGCTGGTGCTGCCGAACGCGCGGACGCGCAATGGCGTCGGCCAGACCGTCAAGGACCTCAGCGAGGACCCCTATGCCGGCGCCGACGTCACCTTGACGCTGACGGCCAAGGACGAGGCCGGCAATGAGGGGCGCAGTGAGCCGTTCAACATGCGGCTGCCGGAGCGGCTGTTCACCAAGCCGCTGGCGCGGGCGCTGATCGAGCAGCGCCGCATTCTGGCGCTCGATGCCAATCAGAACGGGCAGGTCTATGACGCGCTCGACGCGCTGATCATCGCGCCGGAATTGTTCATGCCCGAGACCGGCCAGTATCTGGGCCTGCGCAGCGTCGCGCGGCAGCTCGAGACGGCGCGGACCGACGATGCCCTGCGCGAGGTGGTCGCGAGTCTCTGGGCGCTCGCCGTCACCATCGAGGACGGCAACATCACCGATGTGGACAAGGCGCTGCGCGCCGCGCAGGACGCGCTCAAGCAGGCGCTGGAACGGGGCGCCAGCGACGAGGAAATCAAGAAACTCACGCAGGACCTGCGCGCGGCGCTGGATAATTTCATGCGTCAGCTCGCCGAGCAGATGCGCAACAACCCGCAGCAACTGGCCCGCCCGCTCGATCCCAATACCAGGGTGATGCGCCAGCAGGATCTCAACAACATGATCGAGCGCATGGAGCGGCTGTCGCGCTCCGGCGACAAGGACGCCGCCAAGCAATTGCTCGAACAGCTGCAGCAGATGCTGGAGAACCTGCAACTGGCACAGCCCGGCCAGTCCGGCGACGGCGACATGGAGCAGGCGCTGAACGAACTCGGCGACATGATCCGCAAACAGCAGCAGTTGCGCGACAAGACCTTCAAGCAGGGCCAGGATTCGCGGCGCGACCGCGCGCACGGCAAGCAGAGCGACCAGGGCATGGGCGACCTGCAGCAGGACCAGCAGGGCCTTCGCGACCGGCTGAGGAAACTGCAGCAGGAGCTTGCCAAGCGCGGCATGGGACAGGG
>JBAVEE010001019.1:0-5609 GCA_049587575.1 Bradyrhizobium sp. | reverse complement strand
CCGAATGCGCAATCGTTCCCATGTACTGCCTCCGAATCAGAGACCACATGGACTCACGGCAAGCGCCTCGCTGGAAGCCATCCCTCGATCACGTTTGATTCAACTCAATTGTCGGATGCTCTAGTGTCTTTGCGCCGTCATTGCGAGCGAAGCGAAGCAATCCATTTAGCCGAAGGAAAGTCCTGGACGATGCACTTCGCTGAAGCGCTTTCGTCAGGCTACCGAGCGTGACGTCGCCAGCCGCATCACGTCGAGATAGCCGGGGCGAACTTCCATCCGCTTGATATGGCCCTTTTCGACCAGCAGCCGGTGCGCCTCGGGGAGCCGATAGCACGGCAGGTACATGAACAGATGATGCTCGGCGTGGTAGTTCACCCAGTAGGGCGCGATCAAAAGCCGCTCGATCGGGCCCGCGAGCGTGGTGCGGGCGTGGCTGAACGGGTCTTCGCCGGTGGAGGTGCAGGCGTGTTCGGCGATGTTGCGGATGCGCGTCACCAGCGACAGCCAGGTCGCCATCGCCAGCACCCACACCAGCCAATACCAGATGCCCGCGCCCGCCAGCCAAAACATGCCGAACAGGACGGCGTTGACGCCAAGGAAGCGCGCCATCTTGTCGGCGCCGCTTGAGACAAAACTCTCATGCGACGCTTCCTGCTCGGCATTGGCCCGCCGGAACAACGACAGGAACAACGGCAGCCGCTGTTTCACGAAGGTTCGCCCGGTGAGGTCGCGGATCGCCTTGCGGGTGTAGCTCTCCCTGGTGATCGGAAACGGCGCCGAGAGCGAAAGGTCGGGATCCTCGGGCTGCTGCGTGAACTTGTGATGCTGCAGATGATATGACCGGTAGCTGGCAAGGTCGGCGCCGACGGGAACCGCGCACAGCCATTGTCCCACCCATTCGTTGATCGCCTGGTTGGCGTGCAGTCCGCCATGGGCGGCTTCATGCATCAGGATCGCCAACCCGAGCTGGCGCGTGCCGACGATCATCACCCCGACCAGCCATGTCAGGGGATTAGGCCACAGCGTGACCAGCGCGATGGCTGCCGCGACGGTGCCCCAGGCGTGAGCCACCAGCCACAGGCCCCGCAGCGAGCTGCGCGACGTCAGCCGGCTCCATTCCGCAGGCGTAAAAACGGCTTTGGGATCGACGCGTGCCACGACCGGCATAGGCGGCTCCTGATCTGCACTTCCAGTTAGTGGCTTCATCCTTCGAGACGGCGCTTTGCGCCTCCTCAGGATGAGGTCTGCCAGACCCTCGTGGTGAGGAGCGCGGCAGGGCCGCGCGTCTCGAACCATGAGGCCTTGGATTTTCAACATGCCCAGAACGCGAATGATACGCCCGGTTGACGGCTCGTCAATCCGCTGGCCGTGTCACGATGTGAATCTCCGAGGCGAGGGTGCGGTGCACCGGACATTTGTCGGCGATTTCCATCAGTCTCTTGCGCTGTTCGGCATCCAGCGCGCCCTCCATGGCGATGACCAAGTCGATCTGGTCGAGCATTCCGGCCCTGGTTTCACATTCGGCGCAATCTTCCGCATGGACCTTGCTGTGGGTCAGCGTCACCGTGGTCCTCTCCAGCGGCAGCGACTTGCGGTCGGCATAAAGACGCATGGTCATCGAGGTGCAGGCGCCCAGGCCGGCCAGCACGTAATCATAAGGCCCGGGCCCGGAGTCCGCGCCGCCGGCGGACGCGGGTTCATCGGCGAGCAACCGATGCGGCCCGATCGAAACGGTCTGCTGGAACTTGCTGTTGCGGGTCTCGCTCACCACCACCTTGCGCAGCGCCCCGCCGGAATCGGCGGTTTCCTCCGGCGCCACGGGATCGAGATAGCGCGTGACCCAGGCGGCGATGATTTCGGCGACGTAGGCCGCGTCCCGCCGATCGCTCAAGAGATGGTCGGCGCCCGCCAGCGAAACAAAACTCTTGGGGTGCTTGGCGGCGACGAAGATCCGGGTCGCATTGTCGATGCCGACGGTGTCGTCGGTCGGTGCGTGCATCACCAGCAACGCCTTGTGCAGCTTTGCGACGTGCTCCATCAGGCCATGCTCGGTGATGTCGTCGATGAATTGGCGCGTGATGGTGAACGGCCGGCCCGCGAGCGAGACCTCGGCCTTGCCATGCGTGCGGATGTCCTCGATGCGATCGGCAAAAAGCCCGGTGACATGCGCGGGATCGGAGGGGGCGGCGATGGTGACGACGGCCCTGGCGCCGGGAATCTGCGCCGCGGCGGCGAGGATCGCGGCACCGCCGAGGCTGTGTCCGATCAGGATCGCGGGCGCCTTCCGGGTTTCGCGCAGGTGGTCGGCGGCGCGTACGAGATCGGCGACGTTCGAGGCGAAGGTGGAATTGGCGAAATCACCTTCGCTGGAGCCGAGACCGGTGAAGTCGAACCGCAGCACCGCGATGCCTTTGGCCGCCAGTGCCACCGCGATCCGCTTGGCCGCCAGCACGTCCTTGCCGCAGGTGAAGCAATGCGCGAACAGCGCGTAGGCGCGGATCTCGCCGTCCGGCGTGTCCAGCGCGGCGGCCAATTGCTGGCCGTCGGAGCCCTGGAATTGAAAGCGTTCGGTCGGCACGGGCGTTCTCCTTGCTGTGCTTCTTCAATTCTCCCGAGGGGAGAGGTGAAGACAAACCCCGGCAGCGGCGTCAGTCGCCGGAATAGCGCTGCTCGGCCCACGGATCGCCGCGGTTGTGATAGCCGCGAACCTCCCAGTAGCCAGGCGCATCGCGATCGAGGAATTCGATGCTCTGCAGCCATTTCGCGCTTTTCCAGAAATACAGATGCGGCACCACCAGCCGCACCGGGCCGCCATGTTCCTGCACCAGCGGCATGCCCGACCAGCCATGCGCGAGCAGGGCGTCTTCGGCGGCAAAATCCTCCAGCGCGAGATTGGTGGTGTAGCCGTCATGGCAATGCAGCACGACATGGCGGGCCTCGATGCGCGGCCGGCAGGCATTGAGGAGATCGCGGGTCGAAAGCCCCTCCCACTGGTTGTCGTAGCGCGACCAGGTGGTGACGCAATGGATGTCGGAGACGGATTTCACCTGCGGCTGGGCGGTGAACGCCGCAAAATCCCAGAAGATCGGATGTTCAACCGCGCCGTAGACGTCGAGCCGCCAGCGTTCGCGGGAAATCTGCGGCGCCACGCCGAGATCGAGCACCGGCCAGTCGTTTGTCCGGTGCTGCCCGGGCGGCAAACGCTGCTCCTCGGGCCGCGAAATTTTGCCGGTGAGGAAGCGGCCTTCGCGCGCCCAGCGCTGTTTGGTGCGCGTGAGCTTGGATTCCGGCTGCTGTTCGCTCTCGTCGGCCATCTCTCATGCCATGATTGCTGGTAACGATGCCTCGCTACTCGTGCCGATGCATCGCCGAGTCGTCCTTGGTGTCACGCATGGTCGCGTAAATGATCAGCGAGAGAAAGATCATGCCGCTGAGATAGTAATAGAACCAGTCCTCGTGTCCGAGTGACTTGAAATACAGCGCGACCGCGGGCGCGGTGCCGCCGAACACGGACACCGTGATGGCATAAGGCAGGCCCACCCCGAGCGCGCGAACCTTGGTGGGAAACAACTCGGCCTTCACGATGGCGTTGATCGACGTATAGCCCGCGACGAAGATCCAGGCCGCGCAAATCAGCAGGAATGCCACGAACGGCGACTTGGTCTGCTTCAACGTGGACAGGATCGGTATCGTTGCCAGGGTGCCGGCGACGCCGAAAAAGATCAGCAGCGGCTTGCGGCCGATCCGGTCGGACAGCGCGCCGTAAATCGGCTGCAGCAGGGTTGCGAAAACCAGCGAGCCGAAGATCACAAAGGTGGTCTGGTCGGCGCTGAGGCCGACCGACAGTTTGACGAAGGTCTGCATATAGGTCGTGAAGGTGTAGAAGGCGGCGGTGCCGCCGGCGGTGAGGCCGACGACGAGCAACAGCTCACGCGGATATTTCAGCAGGCCTGCGATCGAGCCGGTCGGCCTTGCGAGCTTGCTCGCTTCCTCGAACGCCTCGGTCTCATGCAGATTGCGCCGCATCACCGCGGCGAAAATCGCAAGAAAAGCGCCGATCACGAAGGGAATCCGCCAGCCCCATTCCTTCAATTGCTCCGGGGTCAGGAATACCTTCTGCAGCAGCAGCAGGACAATGATGGCGGTGAGCTGGCCGCCGATCAGCGTGACGTATTGAAAGCTCGAATAGAAACCGCGATGCCGGGCGTCGGCGACTTCGCTCAGATAGGTTGCGCTGGCGCCGTATTCGCCCCCCAGGCTCAAGCCCTCGATGACCCGGGCGATCGCCAGGATCGCCGGCGCGGCCATGCCGATCGAGGCGTAGGTCGGCGTGACCGCGATGATCAGCGATCCAAAGCACATGCAGACCACCGACAGCGTCAGTGAAAGCCGGCGGCCGTGGCGGTCGGCGATGTAGCCGAACAGCCAGCCGCCGAGCGGCCGCATCAGGAAGGTCGCGGCGAACAGCACGGCGGCGTTGAGCTGCTGCACCACCGGGTCGCTGTTCGGAAAGAAGGCCGGCGCGAAATAAAGCGCGAACGCCGTATAGGCGTAGAAATCATACCATTCGACGAGATTGCCGACCGAGCCGATGAAGATCGCCTTGACCCGGCGTTCCACGTCACGGATGTCGAGACGGTCGTCGGCACTCAGGCTTGCAGCATGATCTATCACGTTTGGTTCCCCGGGAGTTATGATTGGGTCTTATGAATGAAAGAGAAAGGAAATGATAGCTCAGCCGGCTTTTCCGAACAGCATCGGAAGCTGCCGCGGCCCGCGCACGGTACCTTCCGACCAGGCGACCTTGCCGGCCGGGTCGAGCCTGAAATCCGGAATGCGCCTCAGCCATTCCTCGATCGCCACCGTCATTTCCATCCGCGCGAGGTTGGAGCCGACGCAGCGGTGAATGCCAAGGCCGAATGCGGCGTGGCGGTTCTCCTGGCGGTCGATCACGACCCTGTCGGCGTCCGGAAAGACCGCGGGATCGCGGTTGGCGGCGGGAAACGACAGCAGCACCATGTTGCCGGGCTTGACCGGACAGCCGCTGATCGCGGTTTCCTTCATCACCTCGCGCGCCATCGTCACCGGCGAATAGGCGCGCAGCAATTCCTCGACCGCGGTCGGCATCAGCTCCGGTTCCGCGATCAGACGGCTGCGGTCTTCGGGGGTTTTTGCCAGATGCCACAGCGACGCGCCGATCGCGCTCCAGGTAGTGTCGATGCCCGCGATCAAGAGCAGCCGCAGCGAGCCCTGCACATGCGCATCCGACAGCGGTTGTCCGTTCTTGTCCCGCGCGTTCATCAGCGTCGAAATCAGATCGTCGGTGGAATGCTGCTTGCGATGCTCGATCTGGCCGGCGAAATATCCGCTCATCTCGCGGACGGCCCTCATCAGGACGCTATCATCCTTGATGCCCAGCTCGAGAATCTCGTGAATCCATTTGATGAAAAGTTCGCTGTCCTTTTGCGGGATGCCGAGCATGTGGGCGATCGCGCGAACCGGAATGTGCTTGCTGTAGCGCGCCGCGGCGTCGCATCTTCCCTCGGCGATGAATTCATCGATCAGCTCGTTGCAGATCGCGCGAACCCGGGGTTCCAGTTTCTTCACGG
>JBAVEE010001018.1:0-14866 GCA_049587575.1 Bradyrhizobium sp. | reverse complement strand
TTCGACGACGGCGAGCGCGGCCCCCGCCTTCAAGGCGGCGGCGACGAAATCATGGCCGTCATGGATGTCGCCCTTGATCGCGAAATAGGCGTCGCCCGGCGCGATGGTGCGGCTGTCGATGGAAATGCCCGTCACCGCTTCCGGCAACACGCCGCTCACCCGCGCGCGCATCGCTGCCGCCATCGCTCCCGAATTCCACAACGGCATCGCGCTCATGCGACCCTCGGCGCAAGGGCTGCCGCAACCGCGTCATGATCGCTGAACGGCAGCACGCGGTCGCCGACGATCTGCCCGGTCTCATGGCCCTTGCCGGCAATCAGCAGCGCGTCGCCCGCCTGCAGGCCGGCAATCGCGGTCCGGATCGCCTCGGCGCGGTCGCCGATTTCGCTGGCGCCCGGTGCGGCGCTCAGGATCGCCGAGCGGATCAGGCCGGGATTTTCGCTGCGCGGATTGTCGTCGGTGACAATGACATGATCGGCGTTCTCGGCGGCGATCGCGCCCATCAGGGGACGCTTGCCGGCATCGCGGTCGCCGCCGGCGCCGACTACCACAATGAGCTTTCGCCTGGCGTAAGGCCGCAGCGCCTGCAGCGCCTTTGCCAGCGCGTCCGGCTTGTGCGCGTAGTCGACGAAGATCGGCGCGCCGTTGCGCTCGGCGACCCGCTCGAGCCGGCCTTTTGCGCCTTCGAGCAGCTCGAGCTCGGCGAAAACGGCCTCGGCATCGCTGCCGGTGCCGATCGCGAGCCCGGCGGATACCAGCGCATTCTCGATCTGGAATTCACCGACCAGCGGCAGGCGGACGAGATGAATTCGCCCGCGATGCTGGAGTTCGAGCTTCTGCGCGAAGCCGTCGATAGCGGTGGCGACAACACGAATGCCCTCGCCGGCGCCGTCGCCCCCGCGGCCGACCGTCATGAGCCGCAAACCGCGCGCGCGCGCCGCCTCGATCACTTCCTGCGAGCAATCATGATCGGCCGAGATCACCGCGGCGCCATCGGCGGCGACGAGCTCGCGGAACAGCCGGAGCTTGGCGGCCAGATAATGCGCGACATCGGGGTGGTAATCCATGTGGTCGCGCGACAGGTTGGTGAATCCGCCGGCACCGATGCGCACGCCATCCAGGCGATACTGATCGAGCCCGTGCGACGACGCCTCGAACGCGAGATGGGTGACGCCGTCGCGGGCGATTTCGTCGAGCTGCCGGTGCAGCGCAATCGGATCCGGCGTTGTCAGCGATCCGTAAACGGTGCGCTTCGGCGACACCAGCCCGATGGTCCCGATACTGGCCGCGGCATGACCGAGCCGCTGCCAGATCTGGCGCGTGAACGCGGCGACGGAGGTCTTGCCGCTGGTGCCGGTGACGGCCGCGATCGTCGATGGCTGCCGGGAAAAGAATTTCGCCGCGGCCAGCGCCAGCGCGCGCCGCGGGTTGGGCGTCACGACGAACGGCACGCGGCGTTCGCCTGAAGGCGGATGGTCGCCCGCTATCGCAACCGCGCCGGAGGCGATCGCCGAATCGATGAAGCGCGCGCCATCGGTCTTGAGGCCCGAGAGCGCGAAGAACAGATCGCCCGGCTTCACCGCGCGGCTGTCCATGGCCAGCCCCATAACCTCGGTCGCCCCCGCCTGCGGGGCGATCGTGGCGTCTTCACTGAAGAGGTCGCGGAGTTTCATGGTCTTCCAGTCCGGCCGGCGGAGCAAGATTACGGCTTACCGGGTTGTCGTGCACGACTTACTGGGTTGTCTTTGATGCCGCAAGAATAAGGCGGTCGGACGGCGGCAGGTCGAAACGCGGCTCGATGCCCAGGAGCGGCGCAATGCGGGCGATGACATTGCCGCCGGTCGGCACCGCATTCCAGCCGGAGGTGATGAAACCGTAGGTTTCCTTCAGCGCCTGGGGCTCGTCCAGCATGACCAGAAGCTGGTAGCGGGGATTGTCCGCGGGCAGGATCGCGGTGAAGGCGGTGAGCACGCGCCGCTTGGCGTAGCGGCCGTTGACCACCTTCTCGGCGGTTCCGGTCTTGCCGCCGATGTAGTAGCCCTTGACGTCGGCTTTTCTGGCGGTGCCGATTTCGGCGTTGAGCCGCATCAGGAATCGCATCTTCTCGGAGGTCTCGGGCTTGATCACCCGCTTTGCCAGCGCCATCGCTTCCTGCTCGGTGCGTTTCAGGAAGGTCGGCGGAATCAGATAGCCGCCGTTCACCAGCGCGTCGATGCCCATCACCGCCTGCAACGGCGCCACCGCGATGCCGTGCCCGAAGGCGATCGTCACCGTGTTCAGTTCGGACCAGTGTTTCGGCAGGATCGGCGAAGCGCTCTCCGGCAATTCGGTGCGCAGCCGTTCCGTTTGTCCCAGCTTGCGGAGGAACGCCTTGTGCGCCTCCACGCCCTGCGACAGCGCCATCCGCGCCGCGCCGACGTTGGAGGAGAAGGTGAAGACCTCTTTCATGTTGAGGAAGCGGCCCTTCGGCTCGTCGTCATGGATGGTGAACCTGCCGTAGTGCAACGGACCGCGCGCATCCCACAGCGAGTTGAGATCGCCCTTGCCGGAATCCAGTTCCATCGCCAGCGTGAAGGCCTTGAAGGTCGACCCCATTTCGTAGACGCCGGTGGTCAGCCGGTTGATGCGGTCGGGATCGTGCGCTTCCTTCGGATTGTTGGGATCGAAATCCGGTACCGACACCATCGCCACGATCTCGCCGGTCCTGACGTTGGAGACGAGGCCGGAGGCCGCCTTGGCGTGGAATTTTTCCTTGGCCTTGAGCAACTCATCGCGCAACGCGTGTTCGACGCGCAGGTCAACCGACAATTCCACCGGCCGCTGCAGCCGGTCGGTGGCGAAGCCGGCGCGATGCAGATCGGCAAGGCCATTGGTGTCGAGCCATTTCTCCATCCCGGCGATGCCCTGGTTGTCGATGTTGACCAGGCCGATCAAATGCGCGACTTCGCTGCCGCTGGGATAGACGCGCTTGTTCTCGCGCAGGAAGCCGATGCCGGGAATCCCGAGGCGATGAATTTCCTGCTGCTGCAAAGGCGTGATCTCACGCTTCAGCCACACAAACCCCTTTCGCCCCGACAGCCGCTCGCGCACTTCGGCGGTGTCGAGATCCGGCAATGTCGCGGTCAGAAGCTCGATCGCTTCGTCCTTGTCGATGATACGGCGGGGCTCGCCGAACAGGCTCGGCGCCTTGACGTCGGTGGCGAGAATCTCGCCGTTGCGGTCGATGATATCCGGCCGCGCGGTCGCAATCGCGTCCTGCGCCGCGCTGCGGCGCGCGCCATGGCTGTCGCTTCCCGTCGCGAACATGACCAGCCGTCCGCCGATCACCGCATAGATCGCAACGAACGCCAGAATCACAAACCCGACGCGGGCCCGCGCCTTGGCGGCGCGGTCGACGTTGCGCCCGTACAGCAGGCTGCGGATCAGCCGCTGCCGCCATGGCTCGGTGGGCTTGGCCCTGGTGAGCGCGGAACCGGTCATCGCGGATCCTCCGGCGCCGGCACCGAGCCGGTCACTGCGGCGGCGTCGGCAGCGGCATCGATGGTCTGGATCATCGCACCGATCGGATCCGGATCGCCGGGCCTGGCGAAGTTCGGCGGCCGCTCGGGCAGGTTCTTCAGGGAATCGTATTGTGTGGCGGTGAGCGGCTTCAGCTGCAGATGGCGTTCGGCAAGACCCTGCAGCCGCCGCGGTGCGTCGAGCCTGGCCCATTCCGCGCGCAGCACCGCGATGGCGTCGCGCTGCTCGCGGATTTCCGCGTGCAGCCGAAGCACGCGCTCGGTGCGAACCGTCGATTCCATCTTGATCCGGTAGACATAGGCGGCGGCGAACACCAGCAGGCCGATCACGAGGAGATGGAGGATCCGCATGGTCAGCCTCCCCTCATCACGTCATCGAGGGTGGGCCACGCCGGCAATGAAGCGGCGGCATGCGCGGGCGCGCCGGTGCGCTCGGCCGCGCGCAGTTTGGCGGAGCGCGCGCGCGGATTGGCCGAAATCTCCTCGTCGCCCGCCGTCACCGGACGCTTGGTCAGGATGACAAAGCTTGGCGGGAGTTGCGCGATCTCCGGCTGATGCCGCGATCCGCCGCCGGCCCTGGCGCGCTCGCCGAGGAAATTCTTGACGATACGGTCTTCCAGCGAGTGAAACGACACCACCACGAGCCGGCCGCCCGGCTTCAGCACGCGTTCTGCCGCCGCGAGCGCCAGATGCAGTTCGTCGAGTTCCTGGTTGACGAAAATCCGCAAGCCCTGAAACGTCCGCGTCGCCGGGTGAATTTCGCCCGGCTTCGACCACACCACCTTGGCGACGATATCGGCCAGCGCCCGCGTGGTTGTAATGGCCGCTTCCTTGCGCGCGGCGACGATGGCTCGTGCAACGCCGCGGGAGTGACGCTCTTCGCCGAAGATGTAGATGATGTTGGCGAGATCGGCCTCGGACGCCCTGGCGATCACGTCGGCTGCGGTCGGGCCGTCATGCCCCATTCGCATGTCGAGCGGGCCGTCGTTGCGAAACGAGAAGCCGCGCCCGGCCTCATCCAGCTGCATCGAGGACACCCCGACGTCCATCACCACGCCGTCGACCGACGAGAACCCTTGCGCAGCGCAAATGACGGCAAGATTGGAAAACCGGTCTTCGACCAGCGTCAGCCGGCCGGACGCTCGCTCGACCAGATCGAAGCCGCCCGCGATCGCCGAGCGGTCGCGGTCGATGCCGATGACCTGGGTTCCGGGGGTATCGAGGATGGCCCGGCTGTAGCCGCCGGCGCCAAAGGTGGCGTCGACATAGATGCGGCCCTGCCGCGGGTCGAGCAGCGCCACGGCTTCACGGCCCAGAACAGGAATATGACGCGGGGCCGATGCAGTCATGCCCCGGCTCCCGGCGAAGTCCGGGTCAAAATGCGGAAATCGGACGCGAAGGGGCCCATGGCGCCTCAAAAGCTTGCGTTTCGCCGGGCTTTCCGATGGGATTCGGCGGCCTGCCATCGGATTTTGAGCGTAAAAGCGGGCCGCCAGCGTCCCGAATCCGAAGTTCGCCACACCTTGCGGCCCCCTCTGCAGTGAACCTGGGATTCGAAAGGACACTGGAAACCTATGATTCTAGCGCCGCTGTTCGATCCGAAGTTCCTGATCCGAATCTGGGGCACCCCCGTGCAGGAACTTGAAATCGGCGGCACTGGCCGTCCCCCAAACCGGGTTCGGCTCTTCACCACTTAGTAACGTCAGTTAGCGTTAAGAAAGCGTTGACGATCCGCGGCGGGATTGATGCGCTTTTTGATTCTTTCGAGTTCGAGCGAGGGGCCAGGCAGCCGTCCACAGGCGCCGCTCGTCAAGTGATGCGTTCTGCACACACCTCGGCCAAAATGCATCGCGGCAACCGGTTATCGGATTGCGCGGACGGCGCCATGAAGGAATAGTGGAACGGTTCATTTTGAAAACGCACTATTGCCGTTCTCCTGCCCGGTTTGAGCAATTCAATGTCGTCTGGTTCGTTCGCATCTGTCGGTTTTGATTCGAAGCGTCGCGCCGTCCCGCTCCCCCGGCCAAATGCGAGCATGAAGACCTTTTCCCCCGATTCCTCGATCGCTTCCGACGTTATCCCCTCGGCGAATTTTGGCGAGCGGAACAAGGGCCGTTTGCCCGACATGATCCTGCTGCACTACACCGGCATGCCCGATGTGGAAGGCGCGATCGCGCAGCTCTGCACGGCGGGCACCGATGTCTCGGCGCATTACATCGTTCTTGAAGACGGCCGCATCGTGCAATGCGTCCCCGAAGCCAAGCGCGCCTGGCATGCCGGTGTGGCGTCCTGGGCGGGCGAAGACGACATCAATTCCTGTTCGATCGGCGTCGAAATCGTCAACCGCGGGCACGACTGGGGCTATCCGGAATTTCCGCTGCGCCAGATCGCCGCCGTGATCGCGCTGTGCCGGGGCATCATGCTTCGCCGCAACGTGCCGTCGCATCGCGTGCTGGCGCATTCCGATGTCGCCCCCTCGCGCAAGAAAGACCCCGGCGAGAAATTTCCCTGGCATTCGCTGGCCAATTCGGGAGTTGGCCATTGGGTGCAGCCGGCGCCGATCGTGCGCGGCGAGAGCCTCAAACTGGGCACCATCAGCGACAGCGTCGGCGATCTTCAGCAGGCGCTCGCCCGATACGGCTACGGCATCCCGATCAATGGAAAATACGACGGCCCGACCATGGAAGTGGTCACCGCTTTCCAGCGTCACTTCCGTCCCGCCCGGGTCGACGGCGTCGCCGATCATTCGACCTTGACCACGCTGCAGTCGCTGCTGGCGAGCTTGCCGGCCGAAGCCGTGGCGGTCGCGGCAAGATAAGCTTTCGTTTCGCGTCATTGCGATCCACACATTTGCTTCCAGCGCCGCCAATGGATTGCTTCGCTTGCGCTCGCAATGACGATGCGAGATTCAGCTATCTTTATCCATTTCCGCCAATCGCCGCGCGTAAAGCCGCCGCAGCGGCTCCAACTGCGTCGCCGACGTCGCCGCGAGATAGGCGTCGCGGGCCGCCTGGTATCGACCGAGCCGGCGCAGCAGATCGGCGCGGACCGCCGGCAGCAATTCATAGCCGTCGAGTCCACCGCGCGCCTGCAGCGCATCGGTCAGGTCGAGGGCGCGCGCAGGTCCGTCCACCATCGAAATCGCCGCGGCGTGATTGAGTTCGATCACCGGCGACGGGCTGATCCGCAGCAGCACTTCGTAAAGGCCGGCGATCTGCTTCCAGTCGGTGTCCTGATAGTTGGGCGCACGCGCATGCAGGGCGGCGATCGCCGCCTGCACCGCATAAGCCTCGGGGCGGCCCGGCAACTGCAAGGCGTTTTCCACCAGCTTCAGCCCCTCGGCGATCTGCCGATGGTCCCAAAGGCAGCGGTCCTGCTCTTCCAGCAGTACGATATCCCCACCCGCGGTCTGGCGTCCCTCGCGGCGCGCATCGTGCAGCAGCATCAGCGCCAGCAGGCCCTTGACCTCGCCGCGTTGCGGCATCAGCGCGTCGAGCAGCCGGCCCAGCCGGATCGCTTCGCGCGCGAGATCGGGCCGCATCAGTTCCTCGCCCGAGGTCGCCACATAGCCTTCGGTGAAAACGAGATAGATCACCGCCAGTACCCCGCGCAGCCGCGGCGCCAGCGCGTCGCGGTCGGGGACCTCGTAGGGAATGCCGGCAAGCCGGATTTTCTGCTTGGCGCGGACCAGGCGCTGGCCCATCGCCTCCTCGCTGACCAGAAAGGCGCGCGCGACCTGCGCCGTGGTCAACCCGCACACCGTGCGCAGCGTCAGCGCGACCTGGACTTCGGCGGCGAACGAGGGATGGCAGCAGGTGAAAATCAGCCGCAGCATATCGTCGTCGAGCGCGGCGTTGCTGTCTTGCTGGCTCTCCTCCTGCGAGGCTTCCGCGTTGAGCAGCAGTTCGTGCGTCAGTTCTCCCTGCTTGCCGCGAAACGTGCTTTGCCGGCGGACCCGGTCGATCGCCTTGTTGCGTCCGACATTGACCAGCCAGGCCCGCGGATTGGAGGGCGGCTCGGCCGCCGGCCAGCGTTCCAGCGCCACCGCAAATGCATCCTGCAACGCATCCTGGGCGAGATCGAAATCGCCGACGAGACGGATCAGCGTCGCCAGCGCCCGCCCCGCCTCGTCACGGAATATCTTGTCGATTTCGGGAGGCGTCATGGGCCGCGCCATTGTCACATTGTCGTTCCGGGACGGCGCGAAAGCGTCGAGCCCCGATGTGCGATTGCACATCGGGGTATCCCGAGATTGCGGGTTCATGCGAAGACGCGTGCCCCGGAATGGTGTCAATTATACACCCAGATCGGCCGGACCTCGATCGAACCGGACCTCGCGCCGGGAATCCGCGCCGCAATCGCAAGCGCTGCGTCGAGGTCCTTGGCCTCGATCAAATAGTAGCCGCCGAGTTGCTCGCGCGTCTCCGCGAACGGACCATCGGTGGTCAGGGTCTTGCCTTCGCGGACCCGCACGGTGGTCGCGGTCGTGGTCGGCTGCAACCGGTCGCCAGCCTTGAAATTGCCGCTCTGGATGATGGACTGGGTGAAGGCGCCGTATTCTTCCATCATTTTCTTGCTGGTCGCAGCGTCGTTTTTGCCGTACTCGACTTCGTTCTGATAGATCATCAACAAATACTGCATCGCGTTACTCCTCCTTGATCGGCGTCATCGCCGACATCCAGTCGAACCGGCCAGCCGCAAAACGACATCTTCAGGATAATTTATTTTAGGCAGCGGCGCGGCGGTTATCGGCTTGACGCGGTCCCCTTAAGCCCCCATGCCTTAAGCCGTCAGTCGGCCGGACGGCCGCTCCCGCTAGGGCCGAAAGGCTGCGGGAGAGGAAAGTCCGGGCTCCATCGACATACGGTGCCGGATAACATCCGGCGGGGGCGACCCCAGGGACAGTGCCACAGAGAACGAACCGCTTCCCCATCCCGAAAGGGCACGGGCAGCAAGGGTGAAAAGGTGCGGTAAGAGCGCACCGCGGGTCCGGCAACGGAACCGGCATGGCAAACCACACCGGGAGCAAGACCGAATAGGGACGGCAAGGCGGGCTGTTCGCGCAAGCGATAACGCCGCAGGGCGATGTCAGGCTCGCCGTCCGGGTAGGTTGCTCGAGGCAACGTGCAAACGTTGTCCCAGAGGAATGGCCGTCACGTGTCGCCCGTGCAAACGGGCGATGCCCTACAGAACCCGGCTTACAGGCCGGCTGATATCCTTGCGGAGGCGTTTTCAGGCGAATTGGAGTTCCGGTTCGCGTGAACGCGTCCAAATGGACTGAAATGAGGGGTTCGGCGTCACGCGCCGGACCCCTCGCCATTTTGGGAATCCCCGGCTGCGCCGTCCGACCGGGGCCTTTGCCTTGCGGGCGCCATATCCAGGCATTAATGCTGGGCGATCGATCGGGGGGGCCGTCTTGAACCGTTCTTTGTCCTGCATCCGTGCCACGACGGCGCTCGCCGCTGTCGCGATCGTCGTTGCCGGATGTGCGGCGGCGAACAACGCCACCTCGAGCCAGGGGGCAAGCCAGGGCGAGCAGCCTTACAGGACCGGTTACGGCTTCTCGAGCGACGGACCCACCACCGACCTTTACACCGAAATGTTCGGCTCCAGCCGCAGCGATGACAAGACTGCGGCGCAACCGGCGACAGCGGCTGCCGCGACCCAGCCCGTTCAACCCGTGACGGTTTCGACTGCGACCCAGCCGACTCAACCCGCGACGGCGACACGGCAGAATAAACCCGCGGCGACCTCTGCGGCGGCCCGGCAGGTTCAGCCCGCGCCGGCCGCCGTCGAAGTCGCGCAACAGCCGGCCACCCCACCACCTCCACCCGAGCCCAACGTTCCCGTCGGCTACGGCATCTCAGCCAATGGGCCGACGACCGATCTCTACACCGAGTTGTTTGGGCCCAGGCGCCACGACGGCCAGTAAGCATGAAAAGCTGCGCTGAGCCCTCGCCCGGGATCCGGCAACGATGAGCACGGTCGCGTTCGCGGTTATGTTGTCGGGCGCGCTCGCCGGCGGCTTCGTCTCCGGCCTCGCCGGTTTCGGCACCGCGCTGATGGCGCTCGGGATCTGGCTCTACGTTTTGCCGCCATCGGTCGCGGTCCCGCTCGTCCTGATCTGCTCCATCGTTGCGCAAACCTCGACGCTGCCGGCGATCTGGCGGCATATCGACTTCGCCCTGGTTTGGCCGTTTCTGCTCGGCGGTCTGGCCGGCGTACCGCTCGGCACTCTGCTGGTCGGCCATGCCGATCCGCATATCTTCAGATTAAGCGTCGGTGCGCTGCTTTTGGTGTTCCCGACCGCGCTTTATTTCCACCGCAAGCCGATGGCGCTGAGCATCGGCGGCCGGACCGCCGACGCCGGAATCGGATTCGCCGGCGGGATCCTTGGCGGCCTGGCCGGCCTGTCAGGTCCGATTCCCATCTTGTGGGCGAGCGTCCGGGGCTGGGGCAAGGATGAGCGGCGCGCCGTGTTCCAGACCTTCAACTGGACGGTGCTGAGCGCGGCTCTGTGCGTGCAGGCGGGCACCGGATTCATCACCCGGGAAATCATCTGGCTGGCCCTGCTCGTGCTGCCGGCAACGGTGGCGGGCGCCTGGATCGGCGCGCGGACCTATCACGCGCTGAGCGACGGCAATTTCCGCGACGTCGTGCTTGGCCTCCTGTTTGTGTCCGGCGTAACGCTGGTCTGGAACAGCATCGGCCTGCCCTAGATCATGGCCCGCGGCGAACCCGCTCAGAACTGAAAATACAGGAATTCCAGCCGCTGCCACATGCCGAACAGCGAGATCGCCAGCGCCAGCGCCGACACCAATGCCCACGTTCCGTTCGGCCGCCATTGCGGCCAGGACGTTCGCGCCGGCGCGCGGCGGTATTCGCGATAACCGAAGAGTTGGGGAACATTGGGCAGGCCGAGCGCCACTCCCAGCGCCAGCGCCACCGCGCCCGTGCCGATCAGCAGCAGCCGTTCCCCGCCCACCAATAGCGGCAGGTCCATCAGCCGCAGGATGCCGGGCGAAGCATAAGCCGAACTGCCGCCCGCAAATCCGAACAGACCGCCCAGCATGTGCCATGCGCCTGCCGCCGTCCTGGCGCGAAAAAACACCCAGGCGATGACGACGGCGAAAAACGTGAGCGCCCAGGAAACTCCTTTTGCGGATCGTTTTGCGAATCCGCTTCTCAGTCCTTGTGCGGCCGGCTTCGCTGCCGGACCGGCGGCCGCGACCTTCGCGCCCGCGCCGCGCCAAGCCTGCCAAAGATGATTGCCGCTGAGATAGAGGCCGTGCAGGCCGCCCCAGACGAGAAAATTGAGGCCCGCGCCGTGCCAGAGCCCGCCCAGCAGCATCGTCACCATGAGATTGAGGTAGCGGCGCTGTTCGCCGAGCCGGTTGCCGCCGAGCGGAATGTAGAGGTAGTCGCGCAGGAAGCGCGACAGCGTGATGTGCCAGCGCCGCCAGAATTCGACGATCGAGGCCGCCTTGTACGGCGAGCGGAAATTCACCGGCAGGCGGATGCCGAACAACAGCGCGAGCCCGACGGCCATGTCGGAATAGCCGGAGAAATCGAAATAGATTTGCAAGGCGTAGGCCAGCGTCGCAAGCCACGCCCAGGGCGCGGTGACGCCGCCGCCAGCGTCGAGATGCGCGAATACCGGCGACACGAACTGCGCCAGATTGTCGGCGATGACGACCTTCTTGAACAGGCCGGCGGCGAAGATCGCCGATCCCCGCGCCGCCAGCACCGCCGAGCGCCCGGTGCGGCCGCGCTTGAACTGCGGGATCATCTCGGCGTGGTGCACCAGCGGGCCCGCGATCAGATGCGGGAAGAACGACACGAACAGGGTATAGCTGACGATGTCGCGTTCGACCCTGGCGCCGCGCATCACGTCGACCAGATAGGCGATCTGCTGGAAGGTGAAGAAGGATATGCCGAGCGGCAGCACGATGTTGAAGAAAGGCAGCGGCGCGCCGGTCAGGGTACTGATGCTGTCGAACAGGAAGTTGGTGTATTTGAAATAGCCGAGCAGCGCCAGATTGAGCGCGACGCCAAACATGCCGATGGCGCGGCGGCGAAGCGGATCCTCCATCCGCAGCCCGAGCGAAAAATTCACCGCGACCGAGGCGATCAGCAGCAGCAAATAGACCGGCCGCCAGGCGCCGTAGAAAAACAGCGACGCGCCGGCGAGCACCATGATGCCGGCGCGCGGCGAATGCCGCCGCGCCGCGGCAAAGGCCAGCGCGACGGCGGGCAGGAACTGAAACAGGAACGTGTAGGAGGAAAACAGCATCGGACGCGGCTAACGCTTCAGCCGCGACACGAGATAGCGGGTGTAGATCGGCACGCCGGAGGCATTGACGTGCATTTCGTCGGCGTAATTGCCCTGCGCCAATCCGGGGACCGAGGCGATGTTCAGGACATCGAAGCCGCAGCGGCGGCCGGCGTCGGTGACGAGAGCAGCGTACTGATCGTCCTTGTCCCGCCATTCGGCATCGCGCGCGCGGTCGTAGCGCGGCGCCCATGGCGGCACCACGACGGTGAGCTTCCGCACCAGCCCCACCATGTCGCACAGCGCGCCGATCTCGAAGCGCGCCTTCGGGCCTGAAAGGTTCCAGTTGGCATAATGCGCGTGCGAGCCGATGTCGGCAGGCCAGCGGTCTTCGGGCTGGGTATGGTCGATGATCCTGACGCCGAACGCCGCGGGCTGCGGTCCGGCATCGGCGATGTGCTGATCGACCGCCAGCCGCGCGGCGAACGCCTCGCGAATGAAGCGGATCAGGGTGCCGACGCGCAACGGCAGGAACGAGACCATCTGCTCGACGACGCCGAGCCGGGCCGCGACGTCCTGCGGATAGACCGCGGCCGACCGCACGCCTTCATTGAACAGAAACGGTGCGACGCTGACGACGACATCGGCCTTGAGAAAGCGATCCGGCTCGCGGCGCATCGCGGCCAGCAGCGCCAGCGGCTCACCGGCGTCGTAGCCGATGTTGACCACGGCGCCTTGCGGCTTGCCGATCAGTTGCGCGGCAAGGCGGGGATCGACCTGATAGGCGGTGCGGCTTTCGCCGGCGAAGATCAATTCGGGGTGCGAGGAAAGCAGCGGCAGCTTGGCCGCCAGCAGGACCGGCACGTCGTCATGGACGCGATCGGCAATTGCCAGCAAGCCGGCCAGCGCCAAAAGCCACGCCGCAGCCGTCAGCGCCAGCAAGCCGGCGATCCATCGCGCGGACGCCGCCTGCACACGCCGGAGCGTTGCTTTTTCGGGGATGGAGACGCCGCGCATCATGGCGCCGTTCAAGCATGAACCGCCGCGGCAGACAATATCAACACCCTCAATGCGCCGGTTCGGTCGACGCCGAAGCCGGCTTTTTCAGCAGGATGACCATGAGGCTGAGACCGAGATAGAACACGGTCAGCATGAAGAAGGCGTCGCCATATCCCATCACCACCGCCTGGCGGTGAACGATCTGGGACAATTGCTTCATCGCCATCAGCGCGGCGTCGCCCATTCCCTGCAGCCGCTGGGTGAACTGGTTGAGCATTTCGGTCGCGGCGGCGTTGCCCCAGTTTACCCTGTCCTGCAGTCGCGAGATGTGCAGGTCGGTACGCTCGTTCAAAACCTGGTTGATGACCGCGAGCCCGACCGCACCGCCGAGGTTGCGGGTCAGGTTGAACAGCCCCGAGGCGTTCTTGACCCGATCCGGCCGCAGGGTGCCGAGCGCAATGGTGTTGGTCGGCACCATCGCCATCATCATGCCGATGCCGCGCAGCACCTGCGGCAGCAGCAGCTCATTGAAATCGTAATCGCGGGTGATCCACGTCATCTGGTAGGCGCCGAGCGCGAAGATCACCAACCCCAAGGCGATGATCAGGCGCATGTCGACCTTGAGCATCAGGCGTCCCACGATCGGCGCCATCAGGAACATGGTGATGCCGGAGACGAACATGGTTTCGCCGATCATCAGCGCGCTGTAGCCGCGCACCTCGGCGAGATAGCGCGGATACATGTAGGTCAGCCCGTAGAGGCCGATGCCGACGCAGAACGAGATCAGGCAGCCGATGCCGAAATTGCGGTCGGCGAAGGCCCGGATATCGACGATCGGCTCCTCCGCCGTCAGCACGCGCCAGAAGAAGGCGATCGCGGAGATGCCGCAGATCCAGGCGCAGACCGCCACCGACGTGTCCTGCAGCCATTCATATTGCGGCCCTTCCTCGAGCACATATTCCAGCGCGCCCAGAAATCCCGCCATCGCGACCAGGCCGAACCAGTCGAAGCGATCGAGCAATCCGAAATTCGGCTGGTCGAAATCGACCAGCGCCAGCACGCCGATCGTGATGCCGATGCCGGGGACGACGTTGATGAAGAACAGCCAGTGCCATGACATCAGGTCGGTGATGATTCCGCCGACCGTCGGGCCGATGGTCGGCGCCAGCGTCGCGACCAGACCGATGATCGGGCCGACGATATAGAATTTCGAGCGCGGAAATACCGTATAGGCGGATGCGAACACCGTCGGGATCATGCCCGCGCCCAGAAAGCCCTGGATCGCGCGCCACAGGATCATCTGCTCGATCGAGGAGGCGAATCCGCACAGAAAACTCGCCACCGTGAAGCCGGCGGCGGAAATCGCGAACAACAGCCTGGTGCCGAGCGCGCGCGACAGAAACCCGGACAGCGGAATCGCGATCACTTCGGCGATCAGATACGCCGTCTGGACCCACGAAACTTCGCTGGAACTGGCCGACAGGCCGGCCTGGATATCCGTGAGCGATGCCGAGACGACCTGGATGTCCAGGATCGACATGAACATCCCGAACACCATGATGAGAAACGCAATCAGCCGCCGCGGCGCGATGCGGTCGGACGGCGCAGCCGTGGCGTTCATTATTCCAGGAGGAGCGGTAGTGGCATCTGCCATGGTGTGCTCGGCTCGAGGGGCCTGACCGAACCGGGCGCGTCGCCCGATGCGTGGGACTTATTGCGGATGAATCATCGTCGGCGCGTCGAGGTCGGCGTCGCTCTCGGCGCCGGCGGCGCCCTCGCTGGTATCGACGGAGGCATAGACCGACATGCCGGCACGCAGCAGGTTTTGCTTGGCGACATCCTTGGGCACGCGGATCCGGACCGGAAGCCGTTGCACGATCTTGGTGAAGTTGCCGGTGGCGTTGTCAGGCGGCAGCAGTGTGAACACCGAACCGGCGGCGGGCGAAATGCTGTCGACGACGCCTTCGAACTTGCGATGGCCATAGGCATCCACCGAGATCGTCACCGGCTGGCCCGGACGGATGCGCTTGAGCTGCGTCTCCTTGAAGTTGGCGTCGATGAATACGTCGTTGAGCGG
>JBAVEE010001017.1:0-2209 GCA_049587575.1 Bradyrhizobium sp. | reverse complement strand
TGCGGATCAAAGCGGATGCCGGCCGGCGCCAGCTCTCTATAAACTGACGCTCTCGCCGGGCCGCCGGTCGCTGGATGCCCTGAGGACGCGGTGACGCCGCCGATCGCGTTTCACTATCCCGGATTGGCCTTCAATCCCGCCGCCTCGATGCCGGCGATCGCGCAGATCTCGTCATTGTCCGAGGTGTCGCCGCTGACGCCGACCGCGCCGAGCAGCGCGCCGTCTTTCTGGATCAGCACGCCGCCGGGTACCGGCACCAGACGTCCCTGCGCCAGCGTATTCACGGCATCGACGAAATAGGCCTGCTCCTGCGCCCGCTGGAACAGCGCGCGCGAACCCATGCCCATCGCCAGCGCGCCATAGGCCTTGCCATGGGCGATCTCGCTGCGCATCAGGCTGGTGCCGTCCTGCGCCGCGGCAACCTTGACGCAGCCGCGCGCGTCGAGAACGGTGATGACCAGCGGCTTCATTTTCTTCTCGACGGCTTTGGCGAGCGCTACATCGAGAATCTTGCGGGCGACGTCGAGGGTGAGTTCAGCCATGGACAGGTTCCTTTGCGATCGGGGAGGAATAAGGCTTTGCGCGCGCGCTGTCGAGGCTCATTGCCAGCGCGCGGGCGACATGAATGGCGGCTCGGTTGGCGCCATCCTTGATCTGGTGCCGGCACGACGTCCCGTCGGCGATCACGAGCGCGCCGGCATCCGCGCCGCGCACGGAGGGCAACAGCGAGAGTTCGGCCATCTCCATCGAGGTCCGGTAGGTGTCGGCGCCGTAGCCGAACGCGCCGGCCATGCCGCAGCAACTGGATTCGATGGTTTCGACCTTCAATTCCGGAATCAGCCGAAGCGCCTGCTCGACCGATTTGAACGCGCCGAACGATTTCTGATGGCAGTGGCCGTGCACCAGCGCCTGGCCGGCGATCGGGCCGAGCGCCAGCCGCAATCGGCCGGCCGTGGCCTCGCGGACCAGAAATTCCTCGAACAACAGCGCCTGCGCGCTGATGCTCCTCGCGGTTTCGTCGGATCGCAGCGCAAGCAGCTCGTCGCGAAGCGTCAGCAGACAGCTCGGCTCCAGACCGACGATGGGCACGCCGCGCGCGGCGAACGGCGCGTAGGTCGCGACCAGCCGATCTAGCTCGGTGCGGGCATGATCGACCAGCCCCGCCGAGAGAAAGGTCCGCCCGCAGCATAGCGGCCTGCCGTCGTCCGCGGGCTTCGGAAGGTGGACGCGATAACCGCCGGCGACCAGCACCCGCAGCGCGGCGTCGAGGTTTTCACGCTCGTAGGCGCGGTTGAAGGTGTCGGCAAACAGCACGACTTCCTGTCCGCCGGCGGGGCCGAAGACTTCGCTCGCGGGCTCGAAAACATCGCGCCGCCACTCGGGCAAAGCGCGTTGCGCGCTGATGCCGGCCAGGCGCTCGAGCAGGGTTCGCAACAACGGGCTGTTGTTGCGCCAATTGGCGAGGGCGGCGAAGCGCGCCAACAGCGGCGCATAGCGCGGCAGGAAGCCGACCAGCCGATCCTTAAGCGAAAGCCCGTGCTTTGCCCAGCGTGCGGCGAGAACCTCGATCTTCATCCTGGCCATGTCGACGCCGGTCGGGCACTCGTGCCGGCAGGCCTTGCAGGACACGCAGAGCTTCATGGTGTCCATCATCTCGTCGGATGACAGCGCGTCCGGCCCCAACTGGCCGGAGATCGCCAGCCGCAGCGTGTTGGCGCGGCCGCGGGTGACGTCCTTCTCATCGCGGGTGGCGCGATAGGACGGGCACATCACGCCGCCTTCGAGTTTGCGGCAGGCGCCGTTGTTGTTGCACATTTCGACCGCGCCCTGAAAACCGCCGCCGGCGCCGGGATAGGCGGACCAGTCGAGCACGGTCTTCAGCCCGGTGACGCCGTAGTTCGGCGGGTAACGAAACAGCGAACGGTCATCCATGCGTGGCGCATCGACGATCTTGCCGGGGTTGAGCACATGATCGGGGTCGAAGCGCGCCTTGACCTCCCGGAAATCGGCGACGATGCGCGGGCCGAACATGGTTTCATGGAATTCCGACCGCACGATGCCGTCGCCGTGCTCGCCGGAATGCGAGCCCTTGTACTCCCTGACCATGGCAAAGGTTTCCTCGGCGATCGCGCGCATCGCCTTGACGTCCTTCTCCAGCTTAAGATTGAGCACCGGGCGCACATGTAGGCAGCCTTCGGATGCGTGCGCG
>JBAVEE010001016.1:0-6274 GCA_049587575.1 Bradyrhizobium sp. | reverse complement strand
CGACCTTGGCGCGGCCGCGATCGAGCCGGTCGCGCAGCTCGTCGGGCGTCAGTAGCGTGGTAGCGGGAATCACCACCACGCCGAGCTTCATCGCCGCCAGCATGGTCTCCCAGAGCGGGACGACGTTGCCGAGCAGGAGCAGCAGATGGTCACCGCGCTTCAGCCCCTGCGCCCGCAAAAAATTCGCGACCTGGTTGGATCGGCGGGACAGCGCCGCGAACGACAATTTGGTCTCGCGGTTGCTGCCGGCGTCGACGATCCACAACGCGGGACGATCCCTGGATTCCGCATCGCGCGCCAGTTCCGCATCGAACCAGTCCAGCGCCCAGTTGAATGGCACCGGGTCGGGCCAGCGGAAATTCGCGACAGCCTTGTCGTAATCCGTCCGATGCCGAAGCAAGAAGGCGCGCGCTTCCTGGAATGTTGTCATGACATCTCACCGCCTCCACGACCGTCATCCTGAGGAGCCGCGCTTACGCGCGGCGTCTCGAAAGATGGCCACTTGCCACCGATCAAGTCGTCCTTCGAGGCTCGCTGTCGCTCGCGCCTCAGGATGACGCCTGTTATTTTCCCGCCAGTCCCCGGACATGCCGGATGATACCGGAGAAATCGACCCCGCCATTTCCTGCGGCATCGAACGCCTTGTAGATTTCCTGGGCATGCTTGCCGAGCGGCGTTGCCGCGCCCGCCGCCGTCGCCGCATCCTGCGCCAGCGTGAGGTCCTTCACCATCAGCGCCGAGGCAAAACCCGGCTTGTAGTCATTATTGGCCGGCGAGGTCGGCACCGGGCCCGGCACGGGGCAATAGGATGTCAGCGACCAGCATTGCCCCGACGACGTCGAGGCGACGTCGAACAGCGCCTGATGCGACAGTCCGAGCTTTTCAGCGAGCGCGAAGGCCTCGCTGACCGCGATCATGGAAATCCCCAGGATCATGTTGTTGCAGATTTTCGCCGCCTGGCCGGCGCCGGCGCCGCCGCAATGCACGATCTTCTTGCCCATGTTTTCCAGCACGGGCTTGGCGGCCGCGAAGGCCTTTTCTTCGCCGCCGCACATGAAGGTCAGCGTCGCGCCCCTCGCGCCGCCGGTGCCGCCGGAGACCGGCGCATCGACCGAAGCAATGCCGTGTTTGGAAGCCAGCGCATGGGCCTTCTTGGCGCTTTCGACGTCGATCGTAGAGCAATCGATGATCAGTGCACCTTTAGCCATCGCCGGGACAACTTCGTTCCAGACCGAGAGCACGTGCCTGCCGGCCGGCAGCATGGTAACGACGACCTCGGCGCCTTTCACCGCGGCCACCGTGCTTTCGGCAATCGCCGCGCCGTCGGCTTTGGCCTGATCGCGCGAGGCCGCCACCAGATCGAACGCCACAACCCTGTGGCCGGCCTTGACCAGATTGGCGGCCATCGGGCCGCCCATGTTGCCTAGACCGATGAATGCGATGCTTGCCATCTCCAATTCCCTCCGCTCAGGCGTTTCCATTTCGTCGTGCTAAAATACCAGTTCGTCGGCGCCGATTTCCGCGAAATACGGCGCCAGCATCCCGGCCGTCACATCCTCGACGCGTGATGGCGACCACTTCGGATTGCGGTCCTTGTCGATCACGGCCGCGCGCACGCCTTCGCGAAAATCGTCGCTTCTGAACACTTCCAGCGCGGCGCGATATTCCCGCACCAGGCACTCTTCCAGCGACGAGGAGCCACGGCCCAGCCGCAGCAGCTTGAGGCTGACCACCATGCCCCGCGGCGACTTCTCGTTCAACGTCTTGAGCGTCGATCGCGCGAGCTCCGACCCGTCGCGCTGAAGTGCCGCGAAAATATCTTCCATCCGATCATGCCCAAACCAGGAATCGATCTTTGCCTGCATCGCGGCGACCGGACCTGAGGTCTCGCCGGTCGCGAAGCCATCGATCAGCGTCTGGACTTCACCCGATGCCGTGCCGGGCCGGATTTTGGTGAGAACTTCGCGCAAGCCGGGCAGCTTGTCTGATGGAACGACCGCATCGGCAAACCGCGCATAGATCGCGTCGGGGCCATTCATGGTCTGGCCGGTCAGGCCAAAATACGTCCCGATCTCGCCCGGCGATCGTGACAGCAGCCATGTGCCGCCGACGTCCGGAAAGAAGCCGAGACCGACTTCGGGCATCGCCAGTTTGGTCTTTTCGGTAACGACGCGATGGCGGGCGTGCGCCGACAGGCCGACCCCGCCGCCCATCACCAGCCCGTCCATGAACGCGACATACGGCTTTGGAAATTTCGCGATGCGCGCATTCATGACGTATTCCTGGCGCCAGAAGACCTTGCCAAGATCGCCACCGGCCCGCGAACTCTCGTAGAGGCCGCGAACATCGCCGCCCGCGCACAGGCCGCGCTCGCCGGCACCTTCCAGCAACACCACCGCAATCGCCGGGTCGGATTCGAACCGGTCGAGCGCGGCGTCGATGCCGATCGACATTTCCAGCGTCATGGCGTTGAGTGCTTTCGGCCGGTTCAGGCGAACGACACCGGCCGAGCCTTCGCGTCGAACGATGAGATCGCCTTCGGAATCCGAGCGCGCAGCCGGAGCCGTCATCGCGCCCCCTCGATCAGTTTGCGGGCCACGATCAGCCGCATGATTTCGTTGGTGCCCTCGAGAATCTGGTGCACGCGCAGATCGCGCACGATTTTTTCGATGCCGTATTCGCTGAGGTAGCCATAGCCGCCATGCAGTTGCAGCGCCTGGTTGGCGACATCGAATCCGACATCGGTGCCGAAGCGCTTGGCCATGGCGCAGAGCATGGTGGCATCGGGGTCCTTGCGGTCGAGGGCTGCGGCGGCGCGCCAGACGAAGGTCCGCGCCGCCTCCAGTTCCGTCGCCATGTCGGCGAGACGAAATTGCAGCGCCTGGAATTCGTCGAGGCGCTTTCCAAACGCTCTACGCTCCTTCATGTACGACAACGACCTGTCGAGCGCGTTTTGCGCGCCGCCCAGCGAACATGCCGCGATGTTGATGCGGCCGCCGTCGAGCCCGGCCATCGCGATCTTGAAGCCGATGCCTTCGTCGCCCAACCGGTTGGCAACCGGCACCCTCGCGTTTTCGAAGATCACCGCGCGGGTCGGCTGCGCGTTCCAGCCCATCTTGCGCTCGTTGGCGCCGAGCGAGAGCCCGGGCGTGTCGCCCTCGATCACCAGCGTCGAGATGCCGCCGGGGCCGTCCTGGCCGGTGCGCACCATCACCACGTAGACGTCGCCCTGGCCGGCGCCGGAAATGAATTGCTTCTGGCCATTGAGGACATAATGGTCGCCGTCGCGTACCGCGCGCGTCCGCAGTGCCGCCGCATCCGATCCCGAGCCCGGTTCGGTCAGGCAATAGCTCGCCAGATACTCCATGGTGCACAGCTTCGGCAGCCACTTTCTCCGCTGGCTATCGTTGCCAAAGGCGTCGATCATCCAGGCCGCCATGTTGTGGATCGAGATGAAGGCCGACACCGTCGGACAGCCCTGCGCCAGCGCCTCGAAGATCAGCGCCGCGTCGAACCGCGTCAGGGCCGAGCCGCCGACATCGTCGCGGATATAGATGCCACCGATGCCGAGCTTCGCCGCCTCGCGCATCACATCGACCGGGAAATGCTTCTCCTCATCCCAGCGGATCGCATGCGGCGCGATTTTCTCCGCGGCGAAATCCCGCGCCATGTCGCGAACCGCGATCTGGTCCTCATTGAGAGCGAACTGCATTCGTTGCCCGTGCTGGTCCTTGTCGAAATTTCCGTGAACGGATCAGGTCGTCGTCATTGCGAGGAGCGAAGCGACGAAGCAATCCGGCAAGGGAAGGTTGGATTGCTTCGCGGAGTTTATCATCGGGCGCGCATTCGCGCGACCCGTTGGCTCGCAATGACGGCTCCAAGCTCCGTCACTTGCCGAGTGCTTTTCCGTCAGACGCCAAAGAGAGCATGCGCCGCTGCGCTCAATTCATCGTCGGAATCGAGAACTCGGCGCCTTCCTTGACGCCGGACGGCCAGCGCGAGGTCACCGTCTTGGTCTTGGTGTAGAAGCGGATCGAGTCCGGCCCATATTGGTTGAGATCGCCGAAACCGGAACGTTTCCAGCCGCCGAAGGTATAATAGGCGACCGGCACCGGTATCGGCACGTTGATGCCGACCATGCCGACATTGACCTTCGCTGCAAAGTCCCGCGCGGCGTCGCCATCACGGGTAAAGATCGCGACACCGTTGCCGTAGTCGTGATCGGACGGCAGCCTCAGCGCCTCATCGTAATCATGGGCGCGCACCACCGAAAGCACGGGCCCAAAGATCTCTTCCTTGTAGATCCGCATGTCCTTTGTCACATTGTCGAACAGGCACCCGCCCATATAAAAGCCGTTCTCGTAGCCCTGCATCTTGAAGCCGCGGCCGTCGACAGCGAGCCTGGCGCCTTCCTTGATGCCGATCTCGACATAGTCCTTGACCCGCTCCAGCGCCGCCCTGGTCACCAGCGGGCCGAAATCGGCGGTCGGATCGATCGAAGGGCCGATTTTCAGGTTCTCGACGCGCGGAATCAGCTTTTCCATCAGCCGGTCGGCCGTGGTCTTGCCGACGGGGACCGCGACCGACACCGCCATGCAGCGCTCGCCGGCCGCGCCGTATCCGGCTCCCACCAGCGCGTCGACGGTCTGGTCCATGTCGGCGTCCGGCATGATGATGGCGTGGTTCTTGGCGCCGCCGAAACACTGCGCGCGCTTGCCGGTCGCTGCCGCCCGCTCGTAGATATACTGGGCGATCGCGGACGAGCCGACAAAGCCGACCGCCGCGATGTCGGGATCGTCGAGGATGGCGTCAACCGCTTCCTTGTCGCCGTTGACGACGTTGAGGATGCCTGGCGGCAATCCCGCCTCCAGCATCAGCTCGGCAAGCCTCATCGGCACGCCGGGGTCGCGCTCCGACGGCTTGAGCACGAACGCATTGCCGCAGGCGATCGCAGGCGCAAATTTCCACATCGGAATCATCGCCGGGAAATTGAACGGTGTGATGCCGGCAACAACCCCGAGCGGCTGCCGCATCGAATAGATGTCGATGCCCGGCCCGGCGCCTTCGGTATATTCGCCCTTCATCATTTGCGGAATGCCGAGCGCGAACTCCACGACTTCGACGCCACGCAGAATATCGCCTTTGGCGTCGGGAATCGTCTTGCCGTGTTCGCGGGCAAGCAATTCGGCCAAGGCGTCATTGTCGCGCGCCACCAGTTCCAGGAACTTCATGAGGACACGAACCCGGCGCTGCGGGTTGGTGGCTGCCCACTCCGGCTGGGCCGCTTTGGCGTTCTCGACCGCGGCGCGCAGTTCGGCCTTTGACGCCAGCGCCACCTGGGCCTGGACGTCGCCGGTCATCGGCTCAAACACGTCCGCGAACCGGCCCGACGTACCCTTGACCTCGCGGCCGCCGATAAAGTGTCCGATCATACGCATGTGTTCCTCCAAGACCTTTGCAAGGGTGCCGATTTTGGCCGCATCTTGCAGTCTTTGCCGGGTTTGGAAAGGTTTTTCAGCGCGCAACGGATTTGCGAAAATGCGGGCTTGGCCGCGTTTTTCGCCGCCTACGACCAACGTCGAATACGACGGCCTGCGAAACCCTCAGCGCGGCGCCGATGCGGCGGCTTTCCTCGGCGCGGCCTTCTTCGCCTTGGACGCCGGCGACCTCGGCCGGTCCAGCACGGCGTCACGGCCGGCGGCGAGTATTTCCTCGGAAAAATCGCCGCTGCCGGCGATGCGGGCCAGCACCAGCGCCCCCATCATGGTCGCAAGCGCCGCCATCGCCTGTTTGCGCGCGGCCTTGGGCGGGACGCCGGGAATTTGCGCGGCGAGCACATCGACCATCTGCTCCAGCCGGCCCGCGAACACCCTTCGCGTCTTCGGGCTCTCGCGGGCGATTTCCGCGCCCAGCGCCGGTACGGCGCAACCGTGGCCGGGATCGTCACGGTGAACCGGTGTCAGATAGGAATTCACGATCGACGCGAGCCGCTTCTCGGGCGGGGTCTGCTCCGCCAGCTTGCGCCAGCGTTCCGTCGATCGATCCATCGCATGCGTAAAGGCCTCGATCACCAGGGCTTCGCGCGAATCGAAATGGGCGTAGAATCCGCCGTGGGTAAGGCCGGCGTCCTTCATGAGGTCGGCAACGCCGATGCCGTGGGCGCCCTTCTCGCGAAGCCGCACCGAGGCCTTCTTCACGATCCGCGCGTGGGTCTCGAGCTTGTGTTCCCTGGAGTAGCGCATGGCGGTCTCATAAGATGTTTGAAGTCATATAA
>JBAVEE010001015.1:0-1510 GCA_049587575.1 Bradyrhizobium sp. | reverse complement strand
TCCTCGGCTTGCCCGCCTTCGCCAGCACCGGCGCCAGGAACTTTCCGGTATAGCTGCGCGGCGCCTTGACGATGTCCTCCGGCGGGCCCCAGGCGACGATTTCGCCGCCGCCGTCGCCGCCTTCGGGGCCGAGGTCGATCACCCAGTCGGCGGTTTTGATGACCTCGAGATTGTGCTCGATCACCACCACCGTGTTGCCCTGCGATACCAGCTCGTGCAGCACTTCCAGGAGCTTCTTGACGTCGTGGAAATGCAGGCCGGTGGTCGGCTCATCCAGGATGTAGAGCGTGCGGCCCGTCGCGCGCTTCGACAGTTCTTTGGCGAGCTTGACGCGCTGGGCTTCACCGCCCGACAGCGTCGTCGCCTGCTGGCCGACATGGATGTAGTCGAGGCCGACGCGGTGCAGGGTTTTAAAAGTTTCGCGCACGCGGGGCACCGCCTTGAAGAACTCGGCGGCTTCCTCGACCGTCATGTCGAGCACGTCGGCGATCGACTTGCCCTTGAACAGTACCTCCAGCGTCTCGCGGTTGTAGCGCTTGCCCTTGCAGACGTCGCAGGTGACGTAGACGTCGGGCAAGAAGTGCATCTCGATCTTGAGGACGCCGTCGCCCTCGCAGGCCTCGCAGCGGCCGCCCTTGACGTTGAAGGAGAACCGCCCCGGCTCGTAGCCGCGCGCCTTGGCCTCGGGCAGGCCGGCGAACCATTCGCGGATCGGCGTGAACGCGCCGGTATAGGTCGCCGGATTGGAGCGCGGCGTGCGGCCGATCGGCGACTGGTCGATGTCGATGATCTTGTCGATATGCTCCAGCCCCTCGATGCGGTCGTGGGGTGCTGCGCCTTCGCTGGCGTTGTTGAGCTTGCGGGCGATCGCCTTGTAGAGCGTATCGATCAGCAGCGTCGACTTGCCGCCGCCGGAAACGCCGGTGACGCAGGTGAACAGCCCCAGCGGAATTTCCGCCGAGACGTTTTTCAAATTGTTGCCGCGGGCGTTGACGACCTTGATGGTGCGGCGGTGGTTCGGCGGCCGGCGCTCGGGGATTTCCACCGACCATTTGCCGGTGAGATATTTGCCGGTCAGCGATTTCGGGTTGTGCATGATGTCGGCGGGCGTGCCCTGGGCGACGATATGGCCGCCATGGGTGCCGGCGCCGGGGCCGATGTCGAGCACATGATCGGCCAGCCGGATGGCGTCCTCGTCATGCTCGACCACGATCACGGTGTTGCCGAGGTCGCGCAGCCGCTTCAGGGTTTCCAGGAGCCGCGCGTTGTCGCGCTGGTGCAGGCCGATCGAGGGCTCGTCCAGCACATAGAGCACGCCGGTCAGCCCGGAGCCGATCTGCGAGGCGAGACGAATGCGCTGGCTCTCGCCGCCCGACAAGGTTCCGGAAGCGCGCGCCAGGGTCAGGTAATTGAGGCCGACATCGAGCAGGAACGACAGCCGCTCGCGGATTTCCTTCAGCACCCGTGCCGCGATCTCGTTCTGCTGCGCATTGAGCGCCTTCGGCACGGT
>JBAVEE010001014.1:0-1668 GCA_049587575.1 Bradyrhizobium sp. | reverse complement strand
GCGCAGCCGCCTTGATCGATCGAGACATCGACGATGACGGAGCCTGGCTTCATGGCCGCGACAGTCCCTGCCGAGATGAGTTTTGGCGCGGCTCCGCCCGCGACCAAGGCGGCTCCTATGACGACGTCGGCGGAGGTGCAGAGTGCCGCGATGGCACCGGCGTGAGCTGCAACAAATCTGACGCGCTCGCCGAAAAGTTGCGATACGTGATGTTGCGTCTCCGTGCTGCGTGCGGTGACAGTGACATCGGCGCCCATACCGAGCGCCATTTCCGCCGCACTGGTTCCGACAACGCCGCCACCGAGAATCACGACTTCGGCAGATGGCGCGCCTTCGATGCGACCGAGCAAGATGCCGCGGCCGCCCTGAGGGCGTTGCAGAAAATGGGCGGCGACTTGCGGCGCCATGCGGCCCGCAACCCCCGACATCGGTGCAAGCAGGGGCAGCTTTCCGGCCGCGTCGGTGACGGTTTCGTAGGCGATGGCCGTCACACCGGATGCCATCAGATCGCGGGTCTGGTCGGCATCGGGCGCCAGATGCAAATAGGTGAAAATGATCTGGCCGCGGCGCAATTGCTTTCGTTCAGCCGCAAGCGGCTCCTTCACCTTCACGATTAGCTCGGCGCTCTGAAAGATCTGATGTGAACTTGTGCTGATCTCAGCGCCGGCGGTGATGTATTCCTGGTCGGCAATGCCGGCGCCCGCACCCGCCATCGTCTCGACCGCAACGCGATGCCCCCGCGCTATCAATTCCTTGACGGACGCGGGGGTGAGACCGACGCGGTATTCGTCGGTTTTAATTTCCTTGGGAACGCCGATGAACATGGTTTCCTCGCACCGGATGACGCATTCAGGGAACGACGACGACGGCGCAGGGCGCGAGGCTGACGAGCTTCTGCGAGACGCTGCCGAGCAGCAGGCCGGCCAATTGGCCGCGGCCGCGCCGGCCCAGTACGACCATCTCGACCGAACTGCTCGCGGCGATGTCGATCAATGATTGCGCAACATCACCCGAGCCCGTCCGAAGCTCGACCTGGGATACGCCCATGTGGCGAGCGCGGACTTCTGCGGTCTTCAGCGTCTGTGCCATCAGCGCTTCCATCGCATCGCCAATGCTTCCCTCGGCGCGCGCCAGCAGTCGCGCTTCCTCGCCCAACAGTGTATCCGCGACGGTCGCAATCAGCAGATCGCCCGCTAACGCTTTCGCAAGCTCCGCCGCTACGTCAACCGCGCGGTTTGCGCCCTTGGAGCCATCGGTCGCTACCATAACGTGCCGCATGAGATCCCTGCCTGACTGTTGCCTTGAAGGTCTCTGTCGTTGGTGAAACATCTTTCCGGGGCTGATCCCGGTAGGAATCTCTCGAATACGAAAGGTCTATCGCTGATAGACCCCTATGAGGGTCGCTTCGGCGACAACATGCTTGCGTGCCTCGCGTTCGACCTCGCTGCAGGAGGGCTTGGCGTGGAGTGCCAGATGATCGACCGAAAGGGCTAGCAAGCGAAAGTGATAACCATGCGGTCCATGACCGCGGGGCGGGCAGGGACCGCCGTAGCCCGGCCGGCGGAAATCGTTAATGGCCTGTTTGAATCGTGCCGCGTCACCGCCGTTCCGTCCGGCGCCTTCGGCAAGTCCGGTTTGGTCCCTGGCAATGTCGTAAGCAGCCCAATG
>JBAVEE010001013.1:0-2960 GCA_049587575.1 Bradyrhizobium sp. | reverse complement strand
GACCTGCACGGCCTGAAGGAAGAGGCCCGCGAATGGCCGGGCCTCGAAGGCATGGACCTGGTGCCGCTGGTGACCTCCGGCCAGCGTTTTACCTGGGACGAGACGCCGTGGGCCTGGGGCAACGGGTTCGGCCGGCAGACCGCGCCCGAGTTCGACGTCGTCGCCATCGATTACGGCATCAAGCGCAACATCCTGCGGCTGCTCGCCGGCGAAGGCTGCAAGGTCACGGTGGTGCCCGCGACCACATCGGCAGAAGACATCCTGGCGATGAAGCCGGACGGCGTGTTCCTGTCGAACGGCCCCGGCGATCCCGCCGAGACCGGTAAATATGCGGTGCCGGTGATCCGGAAAGTCATCGACTCCGGGACGCCGACCTTCGGAATTTGCCTCGGCCATCAGATGCTGGGGCTGGCGGTCGGCGCCAGGACCACGAAGATGCACCAGGGCCATCACGGCGCCAATCATCCGGTCAAGGACGAAACCACCGGCAAGGTGGAAATCACCTCGATGAACCACGGCTTTGCCGTCGATCAGGCCACGCTGCCGAAGGGCGCCACGCAAACCCATATCTCGCTGTTCGACGGCTCCAATTGCGGCATCCAGCTCGAGGGCAAACCGGTATTCTCGGTGCAGTATCACCCGGAAGCCTCCCCCGGCCCGCGCGACTCGCATTATCTGTTCGAGCGGTTTGCCGACCTGATGCGGGCGAGGCAGCGCGGGTAGACCGCAGCGGTGCCCCGGATGCCGCGCAGCGCGCCGCTGTCCTGCGGCGTGATGCGCGGCCGGTCCGGGGTCCATCCTTTTGACATCGCCGCGATGGGTCCCGGCTCTGCGGCGCACCGCCGAAGAGGCGCTGCACCGCGTCCCGGACACGATATCATCTGCATTGCGGGCAACCCGGTGAGTTCGTATGATGACCATCATTGCAAATCAATGTTCCGGGAAATAGACCTCATGAACGCCCCACCCGCCCGCAAGATCGAATACGGCGTAACGCCAACCGAAGTGATGGCGTCGATGGCGGGAATCGATTTCGTCCGCGCCACCTTCGACGGCAGACTGCCGGCGCCGCCGATCATGCAGACCATCGAGCCCTTCGATTTCACGGCCGAGCCCGGCGTGGTCGCGTTCCACAGCACGCCGGCCTTCCGCCATTACAACCCGATCGGCTCGGTGCATGGCGGCTACGCCGCAACGCTGCTGGATTCCGCGATGGGTCTCGCCGTGCACTCGATGCTGCGGGCGGGAACCGGCTACACCACGCTCGAATTCAAGATCAGTTTCATCCGCGGCATGACCTTGGATACCGGGGTGGTGCGCTCCGAGGGCCGCACGCTGAATGTCGGCCGCCGCGCCGCCACCGCCGAGGCCCGCATCACCGATGCCCGGGGCCGCCTTTTGGCGCATGCCACCACGACCTGCCTGGTGTTCGAGATCGCCAGGGGCTCGTGAGCGGCCGTCTGCGGCTTGATGAGGGGCGCCGTCCGACAGCTTGCGAACACCCGGGATGTAGGCCCGGACATCCACCGATGGTATAGCTCGTCTTCACGATCGGCAGGCGGAACGCTGGATGCTTCAATCGAAACGGCAAAAGCCGGGCAAGGCACCCGTCCAGGCGGGCAACAAGCGAACCAAGGGCCAACCATCTTATGCCGTCGATTACGAAGTCCTCGCCCAATTTCGTTATCAACTGCGAAAATTCCTGTCGTTCAGCGAGGCGGCCGCCCATGGCGCCGGGCTGACATCCCAACAGCACCAGGCGCTTCTCGCCATCAAGGGTTTTTCCGGCGCTCAACCGGTTTCCGTCGGCGACCTGGCGGATCTGCTGCTCGTCCGGCACCACACCGCCGTCGAGCTGGTTGATCGCATCGCGAAGCTCGGACTGCTGGCGAGGATCGCCGATGACGATGACAGCAGGCGCATTCTGCTGAAGCTGACGAGAAAGGGTGAGCGGAAATTGCAGACGCTTTCGAAGATACACTTCGAAGAACTGCAAGCGGCAAGCCCCCGGCTGACCAGGATATTGCGGTCATTCCGGCGATCCCGGAAGCGGTAACTCCCTCGACACAATAGATTCCCGCCGGCGGTTCGGCGGGTCGTCATCAAGCCGGCCTCGATCCTCCCGGGGAGGCAGGAACGGCGCTACGCCGCGTTGCTGCCCTCCTGGCGGCTGGCCTCGAACAGGAACCAGGTGCGCCGCTCGGTCTCGTCGATGAAGGTCTCGAGCAGGCCGGCCGTGCCGGAATCCTCATGATCGTCGGCAAGCTTGTGGGCCTTTCGCATCGCGGCCGCCACGTGCTTGTTGTCTTCCATCAGTTCGCGCAGCATCTCGCGCGGCGGCACATAGGTCTCGTTGTTGTCCTTGATGGTCTGCAGTTTCGCGATCTGGCCGATCGAGCGCAGCGTGGTGCCGCCCAATTTGCGAACCCGCTCCGCGAGCTGGTCGGTGGTCGCGAAAATCGCATCCGACTGCTCGTCGAGCATCAGATGATAGTCGCGGAAATGCCGGCCGCTGACATGCCAATGGAAATTCTTGGTCTTCAGATAGAGCGCGAAGGCGTCGGCCAGCAGCGTGTTGAGCGCGGCAGAGATCTTGTCGGCCGCCGCCTGCGGCAGATCGGTCGGGGTATCGAGATCGGCAGACACTTTGTCGGGCTTGGTTTTGCTCACGATGCACCTTCCTGTTAGGAACCGGACGCGACAGCGATGGACATCGGCCGCCGGACCATCTAACGCATCGGGCGCGCCCCGGTTCCGTCGACCGGAACCCGTTTTACCGGACCTCTGCGACACATGGACGACTGGATCGACTATTACGATTCCACGCATACGATTTATGCGAGCAAGCTGCATCGCGATCTGCATTTTCAGCTGATCGCCAGGGATATCATCGGCTACATCCCCTCCCCCGACGCCGCGGTGCTCGACTATGCCTGCGGCGAGGCGCTGTCCGCCGCCAC
>JBAVEE010001012.1:0-1855 GCA_049587575.1 Bradyrhizobium sp. | reverse complement strand
TCCCCGATCGACGTGGTGGCATGGCACGGCAATTACGCGCCATATAAATACGATCTGCGGAGCTTCTCGCCGGTCGGCGCCATCGGCTTCGACCACCCGGATCCCTCGATCTTCACCGTGCTGACCTCGCCGTCGGAAACCGCCGGCACCGCGAACATCGATTTCGTGATTTTCCCGGAGCGCTGGGCGGTGGCGGAAAACACTTTCCGGCCGCCCTGGTATCACATGAATATCATGTCGGAATTCATGGGGCTGATCTACGGCGTCTACGATGCGAAACCGCAGGGCTTCACGCCCGGCGGCATCAGCCTGCACAACATGATGTTGCCGCACGGCCCCGACCGCGAAGCGTTCGACCACGCCAGCAACACCGAATTGAAACCGGTCAAACTGACCGGCACCATGGCCTTCATGTTCGAGACGCGATTTCCGCAGCGCATCACCACGCATGCGGCACGATCCTCGACCCTGCAGGACGATTATGCTGATTGCTGGAACGGGCTGGAGAAGCGGTTCGATCCGAACAAGCCGTAGCTCCTCTTACCCTCCCCCTCCAGGGGAGGGTGAACCTTGCCAATCCGCATTGGAAGAATGATGTCCCACCCCAACGACCCAAAACTCCGTTCTTTCATCCCGGTCGACGCCGCGTCGGATTTCCCGATCCAGAATCTGCCATACGGCGTGTTCTCGACGGCGGCATTGCCGACGCCGCGCGTCGGTGTCGCGATCGGGGACTATGTGCTCGATCTCTGGGAGCTCGAACAGGACTGCCGGCTCGATGTCGGCCCGCTTGGTGTGTTCTCGACGCCGTCGCTAAACACTTTCATGGCGCTGGGGCCGAAAATGTGGTCGCGCACGCGCGCGCGTATCAGCGAGCTTTTGCGTTACGACAATCCGGAACTGCGTGACAACGACCACTTGCGAAAGCGGGCGCTGGTTCCGATGGCGGAGGCAAGACTGCATCTGCCGATCGCGGTCGCCGGCTACACCGATTTCTATTCGTCGAAGGAGCACGCCACCAATGTCGGCGTCATGTTCCGCGGCAAGGACAATGCGTTGCAGCCGAACTGGCTGCATATGCCGATCGGCTACAACGGACGTGCGTCGACCGTGGTGGTCTCCGGCACCAAAGTACGCCGGCCGCGCGGCCAGTTGAAGCCGCCGAATGCGGAGAGCCCGAGCTTCGGCCCGTGCAAGCGGCTCGATTTCGAGCTCGAAATGGGTGTCGTGGTCGGGCAGCCGTCGCCGATGGGCGAGATTCTGACCGAGGCGCAGGCGGAGGACATGATTTTCGGCTTTGTGCTGTTGAACGACTGGAGCGCGCGAGACATCCAGCAGTGGGAATATGTGCCGCTCGGACCGTTCCAGGCCAAGGCGTTTGCGACCTCGATCAGCCCGTGGGTGGTCACCCGCGAAGCGCTGGAGCCGTTCCGGCTCCACGGACCGAGGCAGGAACCGGCACCGCTGCCCTATTTACAGCAGGCCAAGCCGAACAATTACGATCTTGAACTCGACGTCGGCCTGCGCGCCCCGTCGATGAATGAGCCGGCGCGTATCTGCCACACCAATTTCAAATACATGTACTGGTCGTCGGTGCAGCAGCTGGTGCATCACGCTTCCTCCGGCTGCGCCATGAATGTGGGCGATCTGCTTGGGAGCGGCACCATCTCTGGCCCGGAGAAAAGCCAGCGCGGCAGCCTGCTCGAAATTTCCTGGAACGGCACCGAGCCGGTTGAACTGCCCGGCGGCGTCAAGCGAACGTTCCTCGAAGATGGCGATTCGCTCGTGATACGCGGCTGGTGTCAGGGCGACGGCTATCGCGTCGGCTTCGGCGAAGTCGAGGGCACGATTGCGC
>JBAVEE010001011.1:0-3220 GCA_049587575.1 Bradyrhizobium sp. | reverse complement strand
AAGCTTGTATGGCGGCTCCTTGTAAATATCGGCAAGGTTGCGCGGCTTGTAACGGTAGTAGCTCGCCAGGCCCTTGCGGGAATTGTTGAGCTTGTCGTTCGGGTCGATTTGGGGACTGAGCAGCAATTCCCGCTGCGCGTCGAGATAATGCAGGCCGTAGGCCTCCGCCCGGTCCATCATCCAGTCCAGCGTCACAAAGGAAAGCCCGTTCTGCGGATAGCCGCCGCCGATATCCGAATGCACCCCGGTGAACCACACCTGGCTGATGCGCTCGCGATCAATCGGCAGGAGGTCCGTCCGGGCGTGCGGCGGGGGATCCGCGGCCTTCGCGGCATCGCAGCGCGGATCGTAGTCGATGCCGAACAGCCATTGCGTCTTCTCCCGCCCCTCCACCCTGGCGGTGCCGCGCACATAGCGTTCGTCCCAGATCACGGGGCTGAAGGCGTCGCGCTCCTCCTCCAGCGCCAGCGCGTGGCAGGCGCGGTGTACCTTCGCGCTCATGAAATGATCGGGCATCGACAGCGGCCAGATCCAGTAATCGATCGCGCGCGTCATCTCCTGGATCGGTCCGCCATAGGCATCCACGGTGTCCCAGATTCCGACGAAGTGAATGCTCTCGATCTCCGTTATCGACGGCGCGCTCACTTTCTGGCCACGAAACCGTCGCCACCAAGAAATCAACTGGTCGCGGATGCCGCGCAAATCGATATGGGCGTAGCCGAGATATTTGAGGATGCCGCCGTTGAACCGGCGCCGGTAGAGACGATAGGCATCGGCGGCAAAGCGGGCGAGATCGGCTTCATTGTTGTCGTATGCGACCAGCCCTTGATACGCGATCATGCCGGCCACGATGCGGATGGTGAAGGCGCCGCGGCTGAAGCCGAAACAATAGATGCGGTCGCCGGATTTATAATTGCGGCAACAAAAACTGTAGATATCGATCACATTGCGCTTCAGGCCGAAGCCGAAGACGCCGCCGAGAACGGCAAACAGCTTGAACGACGAGGTGCCGACGCCGTCATCGTAATAGGCGATCTGCCTGGCGGGGTCGGAGAGATCGAGCGTCTGAAACATCCGCCAGACGTTGGTCTTGAACAGCTTTGCCGAGCTATTGCCGGTTCCGTCCGACAGCAGGACAATGTTCTTCGGCGCAGCCTTCGGTTTTGCATTGTCCGGCATGGACGCACCACCCCAAAATACCGCCTGTCCGGCAAGTTTGCCCGTAATTGTCAATGATGCAAGCCACAAGCAAAGCGCGAACGGACATATTCCCGCCTGCTCCGCGCCGCACACAAGCGCGCAAAGCAACTGAACGGTAACCCAGCATCGGCTAGGATCGATTTCGTGTCAGCACCTCCGACGATTCTTGTTTTCGATTCCGGCCTTGGCGGCCTCACGGTCCTGCGCGAGATCGTCGGGGCGCGGCCCGACGCGCATTTTGTTTACGTCGCCGATGATGCGTTCTTCCCCTACGGCCATCACAGCGAGGAGGAGATCATCTCCCGCGTGGTGCCGCTGATCGGCGAATTGCTGTCCGCGCATCGCCCCGATCTGGTCGTGATCGCCTGCAACACCGCTTCCACGCTGGTGATGTCGCATCTTCGCGAACGGTATGACGTGCCGTTCGTCGGCACCGTGCCCGCGATCAAGCCGGCCTGCGCGGCCTCAAAAACAAAACGAGTATCGGTGCTCGGCACCCGGGGCACCGTCAAGCGCGAATACACCAGGGCGCTGATCCGCGATTTCGCGCAAGGCTGCGAAGTCACGCTGGTCGGCTCTGCGGATCTGGCCTCGCTGGCCGAGGCGGCGCTGAGCGGCGGAGACGTGAGCGACGCCCGGATCTCGGCGGAGCTTGCGGCATGTTTTGTCGGCGCCGGCGAAGGCCCCTCCGGGCGCACCGACACGATCGTGCTGGCCTGCACCCACTATCCCCTGCTGATGGACCGGCTGATGAGGCTCGCGCCATGGCCGGTCGACTGGATCGACCCTGCGCCTGCGATCGCGAGGCGGGTTGCGAATTTGCTCGAAGCTCCGGTCCGCGAGGCTCATCATGCCGGGGCCGAAATGGTTTTCACTTCCCGAAAGCCGCACACGCTGAGCCAGGCGTTGATGCCGTTTTTCGGCGGCCGCGTACCGGCCTGAATTGCCGGTTCGAAAACCGTTGCGGTTGCCGAGCTAGCCCAACTGCCGGCCCACCATCCGCCCGATCTCCGCAAAGACGCCTTGCAGCTGTGATGCGGTTGGCGAACCGCCCTGGGTGTAGGCGCAGACCAGTACCGGTCCGCCAGACCCGGGCCAGGCCACCGCAATATCGCCGGCCGCGTCGCTGCCGTTGTTGCCGGTCTTGTCGCCAATGCGCCAGCTTTCCGGCAGCCCTGCGCGCAACCGGTTTTTCCCGGTTTTGCAGTTCACCATCCAGCCTGTGAGGCGTTCGCGCGAAGCTTGTGACAATACCTCGCCGAGCACAAAACGGCGCAAACTGGCCGCCATGGCAGCGGGCGTCGTGGTGTCGTTCAACTCGCCCGGCGCCGAACGGTTAAGCTCGGGCTCGTTGTGGTCGAGGCGCGTAACCGCGTCTCCCGTCGAACGCCAAAACGCGGTCAGCGCGGCCGGACCGCCTACCCTTGCCAGCAACAGGTTGGCACAGGTGTTATCGCTGAGTTCCACGGCGGCCTCGCACGCCTCCGCCACGGACATGGTCCCCTTGGTCCCCTTGGTCCCCTTGGTCCCCTTGGCCCCCTTGGCGAGGTTCTGTCTCGCAACCGGGGCGTAGTCGAGCAGGTCTTCGGAACCATAGCCGATCATGTCTTCCAGACGATCCTGACCGCGGTCGACACGCGACAGAACGAAGGCGGCGAGCGAGGCCTTGAACGTACTGCACATGACGAAACGCTCCTCGGCCCGCCACGCCATCCTCGTCCCCGTCGCGAGGTTTTGACCGTAAAGGCCGATGCGCCCGCCGGTTTCGCGCTCATAGGCGGCGAGCATCGGCGGCGCTTCCTGCGCCAATGCCGGCCAGGCGGCCAGACCCGATGCGGCGGCCAGGAAGACGCGTCGATTGAGGATCATAGGACCGCCTGTAAGATTAACCCCGAATAGCGCGGCTCGTGTCCGGCGTCTCGCAGCACAGCGCCAGACGTTGACGCCGTTTTTAGGCGACCCGGCTTTCGTTTTGGAAGACTGAAATCGCTTGCGGTTTGGGTCAAAATCGGTTTCGTCC
>JBAVEE010001010.1:0-2346 GCA_049587575.1 Bradyrhizobium sp. | reverse complement strand
CATTGGTGATGTCCGATCCCCAATAGCATCGCCTCGGTCCATAGGCATCGAAAAGCCGCTTGATATGCGGCGTGAAATCGGGGAACGGATAGGCTTCCGACGAGTAGTTTGGCGCCGCCGACAGCTTGACCGAGACGTTTGGATATCTGGCGAGCGAAGCGGTCTGGCCGACCGCGTCCGCGATCCGGCCTTCCCTGGGAGTGTTGCCGCCGATGCCCATGTGGTCGGCGATCAGTTGCAGACGCGGGTAGCGCTCGGCAACGCGGGCAAGCTGCGCATTTTGGCCATCGGTCAGGAACATGACCGGAAGGTCGGCTTTCTCGGCCTCCGGCCAGAACCAGTCCGCCGTGCCGTCGGTCAGCCACGCCCGGGCCGGTCCGAGGAAGGTCAGCCGCACCCCGAGCATGCCCGGCTGCTCCCTCCACTTCGGCAGCAGCGCCGCCGCCTGCGGGTTCTTCAGAGGGATGCGCCCCATGACCGCAAAGCGATCGGGATAACGCCTGGCCGCCTCAAGCGCGTAATCGTTGCGGTCGCCCGGCCATGACGGTGGCACGACCACGACGCGACCGACGCCGGCCTGATCCATCAGCGCTACGAGCTTCTCGATGGTGAACGGCTCCGCCATCTGCGGCTTCATGCCCGGGACCCATTTCCAATCCTCGGATTCGGCCTTCCACAGATGCACCTGGGCATCGACGATGGTGCGCTTGGCCGGCCGGGCAGTTGCCTCTTGCGTTGCCAGCGCCACGCCAGCGGCGAGCGAGGAGGTGACGAATTGCCGACGGGACAACATCCGAATCCTGCATTCAAACCTCATCGTTCAAACCCGGGGCCTCAGGCCGAAATCGCCTTTGCCGAATTGACCCGATTGCGCAGCATGAATTTCTGGATCTTGCCGGTCGATGTCTTTGGAATCGGACCGAACACCACGGCCTTCGGCGTCTTGAATCCCGGCATCTGGGCGCGGCAAAATGCGATGATCTCGGCTTCGGTCGCCTGAGCATTCTCTTTCAGTTCGACGAAGGCGCACGGCACCTCGCCCCATTTTCCGTCCGGCTTCGCGACCACGGCCGCGAACAATACGGCGGGATGCTTGTAGAGCACATCCTCGACCTCGACAGAGGAGATGTTTTCGCCGCCGGAAATGATGATGTCCTTTGAACGATCCTTGATGATGACGTAGCCATATTGGTCGAGCACACCGAGGTCACCGGTGTGAAACCAGCCGCCGGCAAAGGCTTCGCTGGTGGCCTTTTCGTTCTTGAGATAGCCCTTCATCACGATGTTGCCGCGGAACATGACCTCGCCGACGGTCTCGCCGTCGCGCGGCACTTCACGCATGGTCTCGGGATCGATCACGGTGACGGCTTCCTGCAGCGGGTAGGGCACGCCCTGCCGGCGCTTGAGCAGGGCACGTTGATCGGCGGCGAGTTCATCCCAGCCCGGCTGCTCCGCACAGACCGCGGCGGGACCATAAACTTCGGTCAGGCCATAGACATGCGTCAGCTTGATGCCGATGCCTTCGGCGCCCTCGAGCACGGCAACCGGAGGCGCGGCACCCGCGATCAAACCGACCACGGGGCGCGCGGCTGATTTCCTCGGCGCATCGGCTGCATTGATCAGCGTATTATAAACGATCGGCGCCCCGCACATGTGGGTAACGCCGTGCTTTTCGATCAACTCGAAAATCTTCGTGGGATCGACCTTGCGCAGGCAGATATTGATGCCGGCCGCCGCCGCGATGGTCCAGGGAAAACACCAGCCGTTGCAATGGAACATCGGCAGCGTCCAAAGATAGACCGGATGCTGGCCGAGATTGGCGGCCAGGATGTTGCTGACTGCGTTGAGGTAGGCGCCGCGATGATGGGTAACGACGCCCTTCGGGTTGCCGGTTGTCCCCGACGTGTAGCTCAGTGCGATGGCGTCCCATTCATCCTGCGGCAGCCGGGCGACGAAACCTTCATCACCCTGCGACAGCGCGTCCTCATATTCGATCTCGCCGATCCGTTTTCCGTCCGCGAAGGCCTCATCATCGACATCGATGACAAACGGCTTCTCGCCCTTCATCAGCGTCAGCGCCTCGGATATCACGTTGGCAAATTCCGGATCGACCAGGATGATCCTGGCGCCGCCGTGATCGAGCTGGAAAGCGATCGAGGAAGCGTCAAGCCGGATGTTGAGCGCGTTGAGCACGGCGCCGGCCATCGGAACCGCGAAATGGACCTCGTTCATCGCCGGGATGTTCGGCAGCATCGCTGCGACCGTGTCGCCGGGACCGATGTTTCGGCGCGCGAGATACGACGCGAAGCGCCGGCAGCGCGCATAGGTCTGCGACCAGGTGAAGAC
>JBAVEE010001009.1:0-2642 GCA_049587575.1 Bradyrhizobium sp. | reverse complement strand
GGGGGCTTGCCTATCGCATGTCCAACGTGACCAACGGCGATAATGGAATCGCCGGCCTGACGCGGCCGATGCCATTTGGCATTTCACTCGACGGCGCAGCCGCGTTCTACTGGTTCGCCCTCATTGTGGCGTCGATTGCATTCCTGATGATGGCGATTTTCGTGTCGTCGTCGTTCGGGTCGTCGCTGAAAGGGGTCCGCGATCAGCCGCGCCGGATGGCTGCGCTCGGCTTCAATCCCTGGATGATCCGCTGGATCGCCTTCATCTATGCCGGCTTCTGGGGCGGCGTCTCCGGACTGCTCTATGTCTATTACAACAAATACATTCACCCGACCTCGCTTTCGACCACGAGCTCAGCCGAAGCGCTGCTCAGCGTGATTGCCGGCGGATCAGGCACGCTCGGCGGCCCCGTCGTCGGCGCCACGCTGGTGCTGCTGTTGAAGAACTACGCCTCGGCCTATATCGAGCGCTGGAACATGCTTCTCGGCCTGGTGTTCCTGTTCATCGTTCTGGTGATGCCGACCGGGATCGTTCCGGGCCTGAGCAAATTGATGGCTCGCGTGCGGAGGGGATCGCGATGACCCCGCTGACATCAGACTACGCGCTGGAGATCATCGACCTGAACAAGGCATTTGGTGGTCTCAGGGTTACCCAAAGCGTGTCGCTCGCGATCCGGCGGGGCGAACGCCGCCTGATCATCGGTCCGAACGGCGCCGGCAAGACCACGCTGTTCAACCAGATCAGCGGCGACATGCGGCCAAATTCCGGACAGATCAGGCTGCTCGGCACCGATGTGACGACGTTTGCGCCCTACAAGCGCGCGCATCTGGGTCTGTCGCGCACCTATCAGATCATCACGCTGTTTACGGGTGATACGCTCGAGCACAATGTCACGCTTGGCCTGCTCGGCCTGCTGCCGTCCCGCTGGCAGATGTGGCGGCCATTGTCGTTTTACGGCGACCTCGCGCGTGAGGCCCGCCGGACCCTTGATACGGTCGGACTTCTGCATCTGGCTGATCATCCGGTGTCGGAGATCGCCTATGGCGAAAAGCGCCGGGTTGAACTCGCGATGGCGCTGGCGCAAAAGCCGCGCGTGCTGCTCCTGGACGAGCCGCTGGCGGGTCTTTCAAACACCGAACGATCGACCGTGAAATCGCTGATTGCCTCGATCCCGCGGGAAACCGCGGTGATCATGATCGAGCATGACATGGATACGGCTCTGGACCTCGCGGAGACCGTAACCCTGCTCAACTACGGCCGCGTCATCGTCGACGGCGAACGCGATGTCGTGATCGCGGACGAGCGAACACGCGAGGTCTATCTTGGCGTCTGAGGCACTCAGTTTGACGAATGTGCACGCCTATTATGGCGACAGCCACATCCTGCACGGCGTCGGCTTTTCGTTGCAGCCGGGCGGAGTGCTGGCGTTGCTCGGACGCAATGGCGCGGGAAAGACGACCTGCATTTCGACGATCGTCGGCTTCCTGAAACCGAAGGAAGGCGAAATCCGCCTGTTTGGAGAGCCGATCGGAGGGCTCAGCCCCGAACGCATTTCGCGCCTCGGCGTCGGCCTGGTACCACAGGGACGCCGGGTCTTTCCCTCTCTCACGGTTCGGGAAAACCTCATCGTCGCGCGGCAGCGCGAACGCACGACGGAAAAGCCCTGGAATGTCGAGAGGATCTACGAGTTGTTTCCCCGGCTGCGCGAACGCCACGAACAATTCGCCGGCACGCTCTCCGGCGGCGAACAGCAGATGCTGGCGATCGGACGCGCGCTGATGGGCAATCCCAGGGTCCTGCTGCTCGACGAACCGTCGGAAGGACTCGCGCCCCTGATCGTCGCCGAGGTCGGCCGTACCATCAAGCGGCTGAAGCAGGAAGGACAGTCCATCGTCCTGGTCGAACAAAACCGCCAACTGGCGCTTGATGTTGCGGATCAGGCAGTCATCCTCAACACCGGACGCTGCGTATTCGCGGGCAATACCAGCGAGCTCTTGAACAACGACGCCCTGATTACCCAAAATCTCGGCGTTTTTCACGCGCATTAGGCAAAATGATCCACCCATGAGGTCAAGAAAATGAAAATCGGCGTATGCGGAACTGGACGAATGGGATCATCTATCGCACAGCGATTGATGTCGGTCGGACACGAAGTCGGTGTCTGGAATCGCGATTCGGCGAAGACCAAACCTCTGGTCGACGCCGGCGCAAAGCAGTTCGGATCTCCCGCAGAGATCGCGGAAGGCTGCGAGGTCGTCATCGTCATGCTGCTGAACGACGCGGCGACCGAGGCGGTGTACCGAGGCCCCAACGGCCTCCTGAAGGCGAAGCTCGCCGGCAAGCTCGTCATCGACATGAGTACCGTGCGTCCGGACACGATGATATCGGTCGGCACTGCGGTGGCGAAGCTGGGCGGCGCCTTCGTCGAATGTCCCGTCGGCGGAAGCAAGGTTCCCGCGCGGGAAGGCAAGCTGTTCGGGCTTGTCGGAGGCGCGAACGCCGACGTTGCCCGCGCCATGCCGCTGCTCGAACAGCTCTGCCGCCGGATCGAACATGTCGGGCCGCTCGGCGCCGGCGCGACCATGAAGCTTGCCGTGAATCTACCGCTCCTGGTCTATTGGCAGGCGCTTGGCGAGGCGCTC
>JBAVEE010001008.1:0-2205 GCA_049587575.1 Bradyrhizobium sp. | reverse complement strand
TTCGATGGGCTGCCTCATCCTGTTCCTCAAGGTTTGGCAGCCGAAGCAGCTTTGGCTGTCGCCGGCGCTGCGCGGCAACGACGAGTCTACAGCGACGATGGCGCCCGCGAAGCCGATGGACAAAACTCCGCTGACCCAGGCGGAGCTCTGGAGTGCGCTGTTGCCGTGGATCATCGTCTGCATCGTGATGCTGGTCTGGGGCAGCGGCTGGTTCAAGACCTGGGCAAACTCGATCTTCACCTGGAGTTACCCCGTTCCCAATCTGCACCACATGATCAACAAGGTGCCGCCGGTGGCGGCGAAACCGACGCCGGAGGGTGCGGTGTTCGGGTTCACCTACCTGTCGTTCACCGGAACCGGCATGCTGATCGCGGCGATTATCTCCAGTTTCCTGATGGGATTCTCGCCGGCGAAGATGATCGCCGAGTATGGCCGCACCATCAAGCTTTGCTCGATTTCGCTGATCACGATCTCGGCGATGCTGGCGATCGGCACGCTGACGCGCCTGTCCGGCGTCGATGCGACCCTCGGTCTCGCGTTCGCAGCGACGGGTGTTCTGTATCCCTTCTTCGGCACGCTGCTCGGCTGGTTGGGCGTGGCGCTGACAGGATCGGATACCGCGTCGAACATCCTGTTCGGCAATCTGCAGAAGATCACCTCGGAACAACTGGGCCTGTCGTCGGTCCTGATGGCCGCGGCGAACTCGTCCGGCGGCGTCATGGGCAAGATGATCGACGCGCAGTCGATCGTCGTCGCCTCCACCGCGACCAACTGGTACGGACATGAAGGCACGATTTTGCGCTTCGTGTTCAAGCACTCGATCGCGCTGGCCTGCCTCGTAGGCCTGCTCGTGATGCTGCAGGCCTATGTCTATCCGTTCACAGCCATGGTCCTGAAGTAAGACGCCGGCGCTGGATATCGCCGACAAAATCCCCGCGTCCGATGGGCGCGGGGATTTTTTTATCACCGCCAATCTGGTCAATGTCGCGCTTGCCCATTACAACGGCGCGCGGCCGGGAAGATCCGGATAGTTCGGGGAACTGCATGTTTTCAACGACAGGCTTTGCAAGGCACGCCGCAGCAGCGGCCGCGCTGGCAGCGGCAGCCGTCGCGGCGATTCCAGCCTGTGCCGATGACGGATTTCCGTTCGGGTTCGAGATGACGCTGGACGCGGCGCCTCAAGGCGGATCGAAGCGGATTCCGACGCTCGATATCGGCGACAACGGCGAGGCGAGGCTCGAATTGTGGTGCAAGGACGGCAGGGGCCAGTTTTCGGTGGCGGGCAATACCGTGATTTTTGTCCCCGGTCCGCTGCAGGACCGCGATTGCACGCCGGCGCGGGCGCAGGCTGACGACGATCTGGTCGCGGCGTTGAGCGAGGCCGCCACCTGGAAGCGCCGCGGCGATCTGGTGTCGTTTATCGGAACCAGGCCGGTGCGTTTCCGAATCAATACCAACTGAAGTTTCCAGCCGCATCAGCGGATTTTGCGATCCGACCGTGCGCGAGATCGATCGGCTACTTCCAGGCCGACTTGTCGGCGTCCCAGCGTTGTCCCTTGAATTCCTTGGCCAGCGCGTCGATGGAGCCGTTGTCGTCGCTTTGATCGCCTTCCTCCTCGCCGGTGGAGTCGTTGGCCAGATTGAGCTTTGGGCCGGTGGCCTCGTCCGTCGTTGAGACCACCGGATTGTCGATCCAAAGCATCAACCGGTCGGACGCGCCGGGCTTTTCCGGCGCCACCAGCGCGGTCACTTCAATGGTCTCGGTGAGGTCGAGCGCGGGAAATGTCCGGCTCGGCCGCTTGAACGTCAATTTCAGCTTTCCGGTGCTGGTGTTCCATGCCGCCGCCGCCGACTTTGCCGAAAGCGTTCCGCTCAGAACGCTGGCGACCGCCGCCGCGAGCTTGTTCTTGTTAAGCCGCTCGCCGTCACGCCACTCGGCGGCCGGAAAACGGATGGTGCGCTCCATCTCGACGACCCCGGTGGTCCAGCCGGCGGCGACCACGCCCGGCGACGACCTGAACTTCTCGACCAGAGCGGCGGCGCGATCCGGATCGGCGCTGAGGTTGATCGTCTGTTCGCCGGCGCGCAGCGCATCGCAGGTGACGGCGAGGCTGCTCAGGGAAACCTCGACATCCTCTCCCCTCAGGCCCTTCAGGAAATCCGACGCCGCATCCAGCTTTAGCCTCATGCCGATCGATTCCGGAG
>JBAVEE010001007.1:0-2298 GCA_049587575.1 Bradyrhizobium sp. | reverse complement strand
GCACCTTCAAGGGCGAGGTCAAGGGCGAGGAATATACGGTGTGGCCGAGCCAGCTCGACTTTTCCGCCGAGCTGACCAAGGCGCGCAACTCGAAGGCGGAATCGATCTTCGTGTTCTATCCGGGGGCTGCCGGCGTCCAGTTTCTCAATCAATATGTGCAGGCCGGCATCAAGACGCAGATCCCGCTCTACACGGCTTTTACCATCGACGAATTGTCGCTGCCGCTGCAGAAGGACAACGCGATCGGCGTTCCCGGCGCGCAGGAATGGGTGAACGATCTGCCGAACGCGCAGAACAAGAAGTTCGTCGAGGATTACCGCAAGAAATATCCCGGGCTGCGCCCGACCTATTACGGCGCACAGGCCTATGATGCCGCGCAGCTGATCAACAGCGCCGTGGTGGCGGTCAAGGGCGACACCAGCAAAAAGGACGCGATGAAGGCGGAGATGGAGAAGGCGGATTTCAAGTCGCTGCGCGGTCCCTTCAAATACGGCAACAACCACATCCCGATCCAGAATTTCTATCTGCAGGACGTGGTGAAAGGCGCCGACGGCACACTCTCGCTCAAGACCGTTGCCACCATCGTCAAGGACGACCAGGATCGCTTCCACGACAAATGCCCGATGAAGTGACCGCGGTCCTCGTTCAACACAGCGGCGGCGCTCGCGCTGCCGCTGTTTTCCTGTCGGCACGTGTTTTGCAACCCCATGAATTCAGTGATGACTTCAGAACGGTGGCTTCATCCTTCGGGACGCATCGCGGCGCGATGCTCCTTCAGGATGAGCGCAAGGCGTGGGTCTCGAACCATGAGGCCCCCGGGTGCCCGATGATGATCTGCCTCGACCGAAAAATGACCTAGAGTGCCCATGCTGCTTGTCGTCGAACAATTCCTGAACGGACTGCAGTTTGGCCTGCTGCTGTTTCTGCTGGCGGCGGGGTTGACGCTGGTTTTCGGCATCATGGATCTCGTCAATCTCGCGCATGGCTCGCTGTACATGATGGGCGCCTATTTCGCGGCGACCTTCGTTGCCTGGACCGGAAATTTTCTCATCGGCGTTCTGCTGGCGCTCGGCGCGACGCTTCTGCTAGGCATCGTCCTGGAACTAGTGGCGCTGCGGCATCTCTATGGCCGCGATCATCTCGATCACGTGCTGGCGACCTTCGGGCTGATCCTGTTTTTCAATGACGCGGTAAGACTGATCTGGGGGCCGGCGGGTCTGGCGCTGCCGCTTCCCGCCTGGCTCACGGTGCCGATCCAGATCGTGCCCGGCGTGTTCTATCCCGCCTACCGGCTCGCGATCATCGTGGTCGCGCTCGCGGTCGCGCTGATGCTCTACATCGTCGTGATGCGAACCCGTATCGGTATGCTGATCCGCGCCGGCGCGTCCAACCGGGAAATGATCGGCGCGCTCGGCATCAACATCAAGCTGCTCTACACTCTGGTGTTCGGGCTGGGGGCAGCGCTTGCCGGTCTCGCCGGGTTGATGCAGGCCCCGATCCTGACGGTCCAGATCGGAATGGGCGAGAACATCCTCATTCTCGCCTTCGTCATCATCGTGATCGGCGGGATCGGTTCGATCCGCGGCGCGTTCGTGGCCGCGATCCTGGTCGGGATGATCGACACACTCGGCCGGGCGTTCCTGCCCGATCTGCTGCGGCAGATCCTGAGTTCGGCCGCGGCTTCGACCGCGGCGCCCGCGCTCTCCTCGATGCTGATCTATCTGCTGATGGCGATTGTGCTGGTGGTCAGGCCAGAGGGGCTGTTTCCGGCCAGCCGCCGATGACCGCATCCCTGAATTCCCGCAACGCGATCGCGGCGCTGATCGTCGCCGGCCTGTTGTTGCTTCCGCTGTACTCGCAAGCCAGCGGCAATATCTTCGTGCTGACGCTGTTCACCCGCATCGTTATCTTCGCGCTGGCTGCGGTAAGTCTCAACCTCATCATGGGCTATGGCGGGATGATGAGTTTCGGGCACGCCGCCTATCTCGGCATCGGAGGCTACGCGGTCGGCATTCTCGCTGCCGAGGGCGTCGGCTCCGGTTTCGTTCAATGGCCGGTGGCGCTTCTGGCCTCGGCGCTGTTCGCGCTCGTGATCGGGGCGCTGTCGTTGCGCACCCGCGGCGTCTATTTCATCATGATCACGCTGGCATTCGCGCAGATGGCCTATTACGTCGCCTCCGGGCTGGCCCGCTATGGCGGCGACGACGGTCTCACCATCTACAAGCGCAGCGATTTCGGCGGGCTGATCAACCTGTCGAACCGCGTGCAGTTCTATTATCTCTGCCTCGCCTGCCTGCT
>JBAVEE010001006.1:0-6514 GCA_049587575.1 Bradyrhizobium sp. | reverse complement strand
ACCCGGCAGCGCACCCAGCACCGTCAATGCGCCGTCGGATTTGAAATACGCGACGCCGCCATGGATCACGGCGTTGGTGTCGGGGTCGTTCGGATCGATTCCGAACGCCTGCGCCAGACGCCTGCCGTAGGGTGACTGGATCGCGGTGAAGCGAAAGCGCCTGTCCCGGTCGCGCGCCGCAATGAAGCGGATCCAGCGCGAGCAGAATACGCAGACGCCGTCGTAGAGGATCACATCGTCGTCGGGCCACGGATTCATGGCGCGGTTCATCGCGCCGGTCGCTTCCTGGCCGCGCCGATCGCGGACGCCTTCAGCGCGCGATCCAGCGCCCCGCCGGCGATCCTGACGCCGGCCTCGGTCTCCGCCAGCCAGTGGCCTTCGCTGCCGGACGCCGCCAGCACATGAAAATCCACTTTTCCGCCGCCACCGCGAAACGCGACGGCCAGTTTCCGCGACAGATCGGGCGAGAAATAACTGTCATTGGCCGCGACCAGCCAGGTCACCGGCACCCGCGCGCCGTGGCCGAATTCGGCGGCCGAGGCGACAAGCGTATGCGGCGCGCAGACCTGATTGGGGAAGTCGTTGGCATGGCCGCCGCGGCCGGCGGCGAATACGACGATGCCGGAGACCTCTGCCGGATCGGCCCCGGCGAGCGCCAGCGCGCCCCACCCCCCGGCCGAGTGCCCGAGCACGACGGCGCCGTCCGGCCGGATGAAGGATTGCCCGCGCAGATAGTTCAGCGCCGCGGAAATCTCCCCGGCGGTGGCGCGTCCGGAACGGGAATAATCCGCCTCGTCGCAGCCGCCCTGGTCCTCGAGATATTTTCCGCCGGTGGCGCCATGACCCGGACGCTCCGGCACCAGCACCGCAAATCCCCTCGCCACCAGCCACGACGCCAGCGCGCGGTATTCAGGCTGCGGCATTTGAGCGCGACGCAGAAAGTTCTGGGTCGTGGCATGGGCGATCACCGCGAGGCGAAACGGTCCGTCGCCGGGCGGGCGAAACAAGACGGCGTGGGCCGCGGTGTCCGGATCGGGCGACGGCACCAGCCATTGCTGCTCGCGGTTCGGCCCGGTCTCCGCGCCTTGCGGACCCAACCAAGCTTGCGCAATCGCGGTCTGCGACCAGACCGCACCCAGCACAACCAGAGCGAATAGCGCCTTGAAGGATGGCATGAATTTACCCGACGCGGCGGCAGCAGACGATTTCCGGATCAGTGAACAGACTACCCACGGCGAATCAAATCGCGAGCATTTTTCGGGAAAGACGATCCCGGCAAAGGTCCCGGGCGGGCCTGCGACCACCAGCCAAATCCTGCCAACCGCCGGCCAAATGCTCCCGAAGGCACCGGCCTGTCCAGTTTCGGCACAACCGGGGAAAAAACTGATGCAGAAAATCCACAGCTTAACCGATAATTAACGATGGACCTTGAAGCCGGCGCGCCGACTTGCTTTGATTGGGCCATGAGCACAACCCTGATCGAGGTTCGACCGGCCAAGGCTGCGGACGCAGCCGCGGTGGCGTCCACCCATGACGAAGCCTGGCGTTCGGCCTATCAGGGCATCATCCCCGGCGCGGAGCTGGAGAAGCTGATCAACCGCCGCGGCCCGCAATGGTGGGACAGCGCGATCCGCAAGGGCAGCCGGGTCAGCGTGCTGGTATTCGGCGACAAGGTCGCGGGCTATGCCAATTACGGCCGCAACCGCGCGCGCAGCCTGCACTTCGAAGGCGAGATCTACGAGCTTTATCTGCGGCCCGAGTTTCAGGGGCTCGGCTTCGGCCGCCGGCTGTTCACCGCGGCCAGGCGCGACCTGCTGCAGAGCGGCCTGAAAAGCATGGTGATCTGGGCGCTGTCCGACAACGATCCGGCGACGGAGTTCTACCGCGCGCTGGGCGGCCGGATGGTGGCGCGCTCCTCGGAGAAATTCGGGCCCAAGTCGCTCGACAAGGTCGCCTTCGCCTGGACCAATTGAGCTTCGCGATCCGGACGCCGGCCTGAACCGGCGATTGCGTTTTCATGCAAAGCGGATGCCGGTGGGCGCAAGGTGACCGCGTCAAGACAAACCGATCAGAGCGCGCGCCATCCGCCTCTATCCCTGACTTAACTCCAAAGCCTTGCGGAGCCACTCATGCGTATTGATGCCATCTCGATCGGAATCGACCCGCCGCGTGAGGTGAACGTCGTCATCGAGGTGCCGGTCGGGGGCGAGCCGATCAAATACGAGTTGGACAAGGAGGCCGGCACGCTCGTCGTCGACCGCTTTCTCTATACCGCCATGCGCTACCCCGGCAATTACGGCTTCATCCCGCACACGCTCTCTAACGATGGCGATCCCTGCGACGTGCTGGTCGCCAATACCCGCGCGATCGTTCCCGGCGCCGTGATGAGCGTGCGGCCGGTCGGCGTGCTGTTGATGGAAGATGAGGCCGGCGGCGACGAGAAGATCATCGCGGTGCCGTCGTCGAAGCTGACCCAGCGCTACGACAAGGTGAGGACCTACAGCGATCTGCCCGACATCACGCTGCAGCAGATCCAGCATTTCTTCGAGCACTACAAGGATCTCGAACCCGGAAAATGGGTCAAGGTGCTGCGCTGGGGCGGCGCCGAGGACGCGCACCGGCTGATCGCCGAAGGCATCGCGCGGGCGAAGGCGAAGTGACGACGCAGTCGTCATTCCGGGGCGATGCAAAGCATCGAACCCGGAATCTCGAAGTTCCCCGATGCGCAATCGCGCATCTGAGGTTCGCTCGTTTCACTCGCACCCCGGAACGACGGGGGCTACACTGCGGGCTTCGGCAATCCGTGAATCGCGCACGCCGCGCGCAGCGTGTTGACCAGCAGGCAGGCCACCGTCATCTGGCCGACGCCGCCGGGCACCGGCGTGATCGCGCCGGCGACCTGTGACACCTCGGCAAAGGCGACATCGCCGACCAGACGGGTCTTGCCGTCGGCAACCGGCAGCCGGTTGATGCCGACATCGATCACGGTGGCGCCCGGCTTGATCCAGTCGCCGCGCACCATTTCCGGCCGGCCGACGGCGGCATAAACCAGATCGGCGCGGGCGCATAATTGCGCCAGGTCGCGCGAGCGCGAATGCGCGATCGTCACGGTGGCGTTTTCGTTGAGCAGCAATTGCACGAGCGGACGGCCGACCAGATTGGAACGGCCGATCACGATCGCGTTCATGCCTTCGAGCGAGGCATGCACGCTTTTGGTCAGGATGATGCAGCCGAGCGGCGTGCACGGCGACAGCGCGGCAAACCCGCCGGCCAGACGCCCGGCATTGTTCGGATGCAGGCCATCGACGTCCTTGGCGGGATCGATGGCGTTGATGACGGCTTCGGTATCGAGCGATTTGGGCAGCGGCAGTTGCACCAGGATGCCGTGCACCAGGGGATCGCGATTGAGCCGCGCGATCAGCGCCAGCAAATCGCCCTGCGCAACGTCGGCCGGCAATACATGCTCGAACGACGCCATGCCGGCTTCCTGGGTCTGCTTGTGCTTGGAGCGGACATAAACCTGGCTGGCCGGATCGCTGCCGACCAGCACCACCGCGAGCCCGGGCGTGAGCCCATTCTCGCGCTGCACCCGCGCGACCTCGCCGGCAACGCGGGCGCGAAGCTCGGCGGCGATGCGTTTTCCATCGATGATCCGGGCTGTCATTTCAATCCCTGGTCCCTTGATTAATCCGGCTTCGCCGCCGTCAGACTTCGCAAAACGTTGCCCAGTTTTTCCGGATCGCCATCGACGGCAATCTGCTTGAGGCGCGAGGTCGTGCCGGACAGAATGCGCACTTTGGCCTTGGGTACGCCAAGCGCCTTCGCCAACAGCTCCGTCACCGCGCGATTGGCCTCGCCGCCGTCGGCGATGGCGCGCACGCGCACCTTGACCACGCTGCGGCCATCGGCCAGCGTTTCAACGCCGTCGATATCGTCGCGGCCGCCGCGCGGCGTCACCCGCAGCGCGACGCTGATGCCCTGGGTGGAATAACGCCAAGGGTCAGCCATCCCGCACGCGATCAGAAGACGCTGGGGTAGATGTAATAGGTGATGACCCGCTGGATGAACATGATGATCAGGATCAGGATGATCGGCGAGATATCGAGCCCGCCCAGATTCGGCATGAACGAGCGGATCGGCGCCAGCAGCGGCTCGGTGATCCGGTACAGGAATTCCGCCACCGCCGCCACAAACTGGTTGCGCGTGTTCACGACATTGAAGGCGATCAGCCAGGACAGGATGGCGGACGCGATCAGGAGCCAGACATAGAGATCCAGAACGATGAGAACGATGTCGAGAACGGCACGCATGGCGGGGCTTACTCGCAAGGTAAAGGTCGCGGATTCGACTTCCTGCTAAATATCGGTTCCACCCCTCCCAAACAAGGGAAGTTCCTGGCAAAAGCCGCGAAAAACCGCGATTTCGCTGTTCTTGACTTGACCTTGGTGCGGATTGTAAATGGCGCTGATTGCCGGTCGCCTTTAATTTCATGGGGCGGCTCGCGAAGGGGCCATAGCTCAGCTGGGAGAGCGCGTCGTTCGCAATGACGAGGTCGGCGGTTCGATCCCGCCTGGCTCCACCAGCCTTCGCAGGCTGCGCCTGCTTCGGCTCGGCAAGCCCTCACGTAGCGAAGGCTGCCGCGTCGTAGCCCGAAGGGCGAGGACGGGCCTCGGCAACCCACCAATGGCGAGTTCTATTTCCGCTCCCCTCGCGATCCCCTCGCCCGCGCCAGAAAGTCCTGTGTTTCCGGCCGCTCGTTCAGCCATCCGCTCCAGCGCCGGAACACTTTGGCCATACGGTCAGGCTCGACGCCGAGCTGCATCATCGCCACGCCGCCATTGACGGATTCGCGGTACTCGGCGATCAGGCCGTCGCGCAGCACGAACCGGCTGATGCCGTCGATCACGACGCGGCGGCCTTCGAACTGCGGGATTTTCGAAGTGAAGCTCGACAGCGACCACGCATAACCTTTCTCGCCATCGCACACGGAATCGAACATCTCCCATCGATAGTCGGCGGCATCGCGATGAAACAGATCAGCCATCATATGCGCGATGTCGGCACGGCCCCGATGGGCGCCGTAGATGTAGTCGTAGTAGACAGCGTCCTCGGTGAAATGCCGGGCAAAGCGCGCGCCGTCGCCGGATTCCGCCGACCGCGTGAAGTCGTTCAATAGCTGCGCGAACTCTTCGCCGGTCATGTCGCTATCCCCCTGCGCCAGCGTGTGATGAGATTAGACCGAATTTTTAGCGACGATGGAAGTGCGCACCCTCTAACGCGCTTGCGGGGGAGGGTTGGGGTGGGGGTGCTTCCGCAAAATGCGCTGGTCGAGTGGAGAGGACTTCCCCCACCCGCCGCAAGCGGGAGAGGTGAAGCAGACCCGTCGAAAGGCCGATCAAACTCAACCGATCGTACTCGAGCACAAGCCTGTCAGGCCGCCGTTATCACCGCGCGCAAAGCGCGCGGCTATTCCGCGGCCTCCGACATGACCGAGGCCGGCACGCGGCTCAGCCAGCCATCGAGAAACCGCTTCAGCCAAGCGCGCTCGGCCACGTCGTAGAGCGCGCGATCGGCGAAATGCTGGTGGCGTGGGCGCGCGCCCGGCAATTCGAGGCGGGCGTGCCCACGCGTCGTCCAGCGATGCATCATCGCGTAGGTCACGTCGGGATGGAACTGGAAGCCGAAGCAATGCTCCGACCGGAACGCCTGTACCGGGAAGTCGCCGCCTTCCGCCAGCAGTTCGGCGCCCGAGGGAAGCTCAAATCCTTCGCGGTGCCAGTGATAGACATGATCGGGCCAATGCGGACAAATCTCGAGCCCCGCCGCCGTCGGGCGGATCGGGTAATACCCGATCTCCACGCGGCCATGCGGATGCGGCGCCACGCGGGCGCCGAGCTGCATCGCGAGCATCTGCGCACCCAGGCAGATTCCCAGGAACGGCCGCCGCTCCAGAAGCGGAACGGCGATCCAGTCGATCTCCCGGCGAACGAAATCATCCGGATCGTTCGCGCTCATCGGGCCGCCGAAAATCACCGCGCCGGCGTGGCCATCGAGCGTTTCGGGAAGCGGATCGCCGAAGCGCGGACGCCTGACGTCCAAACGGTGCCCGAGCGCCCGCAAGGCGTTGCCGACGCGGCCCGGCGTCGAGGTTTCCTGGTGCAGCACGATCAGTACCGGCAGCAGCGCTTCGGGCGCGGCCAAAGCTCGGCCAACGGCTGGCTGGCCTCCGGCCGGGAAGGGCCGCATGTTTCCGGCATCAAGTTTGACGGGCTGTGACGACATCGACCTTTCTTTTCACGGCAATTGAGCCGGAATTATACCTAAGCGAATGTTAATTTCGGGTGAGCGCATATTCATCGACAAGCAAACCACGGGCCAAATCCGGCTTTTCGGGTACCCCGGTCAGCGTTTTCGCAGCTGAAAGCGGGCGACGGCCGCCAGGATAAACCCGCGCGGAAACAGCCGCAGCAGCAGCGGCACAGCCTTGATGCCGAAGCCAGGCAGCACCGCCCGC
>JBAVEE010001005.1:0-1548 GCA_049587575.1 Bradyrhizobium sp. | reverse complement strand
ATGTCGGACATCACCGACATGTGCTACACGCTCGGCCGCGCCTGTTCCTCCACGGCGATGATCTTTGCGATGCACCAGACCAAGATTGCCTGCCTGGTCCGGCACGGCGCCGGCAGCGGCTTCCACGATGGCCTGATGCGCCGGGTAGCGTCCGAACAGTTGCTGCTCGCTTCCTCGACGACGGAAGGGCAGAACGGCGGCAACATCCGTTTCTCGACCGCCGCCGTCGAGCACGCCGGCGCCGAGATCTCGCTGGTGCGCAACGCCACCGTGATTTCCTATGGCGCGCAGGCCGACGGCATCGTCACCATCGCCCGCCGCGCCAACGATGCCGCCGGCTCGGATCAGGTATTGCTGGCCATTACCAAAGACGATTACACGCTGGAACGCAGTCTCGAATGGGAGACGCTCGGCATGCGCGGAACCTGCAGCGCCGGCTTCGAGCTGAAGTTCACCGGTTCGGCCGAACAAATCTTCCCGGAAGGCTATGACAAGATCCACGCGCAGACGATGACGCCCGTGGCGCATCTGTGCTGGTCTTCGGCCTGGGCCGGGATCGCGGCCGCTTCGGTCGAGCGCGCGCAGGCGTTCATCCGCAAGGCGGCCCGCGGCGCCGGCGGCCAGATGCCCCCCGGGGCCGCGCACTTTACCGCGGCCAAGATGTCGCTCCTCAAGCTGCGCGCCTTGATCACAGCCAATCTCGACACCTATGCGGCCCACGAATACGACGAGCGCGCGCTCACTTCACTCGACTTCCAGTCACAGATCAACCTGCTCAAGGTGGAGGCTTCCGAACTTGCGGTGGCGACCGTGATGAGCGCGATGCGTGCCTGCGGATTGGCAGGTTACCGCAACGACGGCGATTTCAGCGTCGGCCGGCATCTGCGCGACGTGCTTTCGGCGCCGATCATGATCAACAACGACCGTATCCTTGCCAATATCGCAACCGCCAGCCTGATGAGCGGCGTACCCGCCGGCTTGCGCGATTGATCAACAGGCCCACAAATCAGGGAAGCCGAACATGAATGTCGTCATCCGAACCGCCTCGCCGGAGATCGCATCGACGCCGGTCGATCCGCTGGACCACCTCGCCGATGTCCTGTTTCACAAGATGGGCACGGACGGCGTTTACGCCCGGACCGCGCTTTACGAGGACATGGTCGAGCGGCTCGCGGCCCTGATCACGCGGCATCGCGAGACCAATACCGAGGTGATGCGGTTCCCGCCGGTCATGAACCGCGGCCAGCTTGAAAAATCCGGCTACCTCAAGAGCTTCCCCAATTTGCTCGGCTGCGTCTGCGGCCTGCACGGGACGGAACGCGAAATCAACTCCGCGGTCAGCCGTTTCGATGCCGGCGGCGACTGGACCACGTCGCTCTCGCCCGCCGATCTCGTGCTCTCGCCGGCGGCCTGCTATCCGGTTTATCCGATCGCCGCCGCCAGAGGGCCGCTGCCGTCGGGCGGCTTGCGCTTCGACGTCGCGGCCGACTGCTTCCGCGCCGAACCGTCCCGCCATCTCGACCGGCTGCAGTCGTTCCGGATGCGCGA
>JBAVEE010001004.1:0-6461 GCA_049587575.1 Bradyrhizobium sp. | reverse complement strand
AAATTCGATTTACGGGTACGCGCCTTCAGCTCAGCGGCACGCTTTGCGCATGCTTGAATACGTTCTTCGGGTCGAACTGCGCCTTGATCTTCGTCAGTCGCGGAAGGTTATCGCCCCAATAGGCCTTGGCATAACCATCGCCGAGATCAAGATCGCAATAGTTCACGTAGCATCCACCTGCAACGAACGGCCGCATCGATTGATACAAGGTCCGCATCGCCGCGATGTTGGCAGCCGAAGCGCCCGGACTGGGCCACTCCTTGACGTACTGAATCGAGTATCTTGTATTGCCCCGGTGCACGAAGGCCGTCGCATCCGAAGCCACCTTGTTGATCGCGCCGCCATAGCTGTCGCATAACGCCGCAATCGCTACCGGCGATTTCTGCAGACCTTCAAGCAACGTCAATATCCCCTGGTCGGTCATCGGTTCCGTGACATAGTCGGACTTTCCTTTCATCAGGATCGACGAATAGGCAGGCTCGTTCTTGCCGCCATTGAAGTCCACGGCCGCCTGAACGAACGGGAGGGTATCCGTCGCAAGCTTGTCTGCCGCGCCGGCAAGGGTTTGAAGACGCTTGAGCTCGACTCTCAGCCTGCTTTCGGATTGCACCGACAGCCCGGCCAGATGCAGGTTGATCAATTCCGCCTTCGCCTTGTTCAAATGAAGCGTGCCCGTGATCGACGACGGCAGGGCTTCGAGCCATTGCTGCCATGCCTGCACGACCTTCACCCCCTGTGCCGGCGTCCTGTTCCAGTCCATCCGGAATTTCGCGACCCTGTTGACGAAGTTGGTTTGGAAGTTGAAATTCGTCACCACGCCGAAGCTTCCGTTGCCGCCGCCGCGCAGCGCCCAAAACAGATCCGGATTTTCCTGTTCGCTGGCCTTGAGAATCTTTCCCGCAGCGTCGACCACCTCCATCGACAGGATACTGTCGCAGGCTAGGCCAAACGGACGCCCGAGCAGTCCAAAACCGCCCCCCAGCGAGTGACCCGCGACCCCTACCGGAAAGCAACTCCCGGCCGGAATCGCCAGATGGCCGGGCGCGAGCGCCTTGTAAACCGATCCCAGCGACGAACCGGAGCCGATCGACACCGACTGCTTGTCAGCAGAGAGCTTGATCCCGGTCATGCCGCGAACATCGATCACCAGATCGGGACTCTGCGAAAACCCCTCATAGGAGTGACCGCCGGAGCGGATGGCGAAGCCGACTCCGTTGTCGGTGGCCCAAATTATGGTGGCACCGACCGACGCCGCGCTGGCCGCGACGACCCGCACCTGCGGCGAGATCTGCGTCCGCTTGTTGTAGGACGTGTCAAAGCTGAGGGAAGCCTTGTTGGCGTGAAGCAGAAGTTTATCTTTTTTTGGATCGAGCGAGGCCTGCAGCGCCGCGATCGGCAGACCGGTGGCGGCCTCGGCCTGACGGATCGAAAGCAGCGAACCGCCGACCATGAGGTGCGCCGATAAAGCGCCCGAGCCCTTTAGAAAATCACGCCGTTCCATGTCGTCTCCTTCCCCGCTCTATTCACACTGCAGCAATGGCTGAAAAAACTGCGGTGATGAAAGTTCGCCTTCTTCGCTCTCGGCAGGAAGGAACTCCAATAGCTCCGTGGAGCGCGCTCCAGAATGGAATAGAAGTTGCCCCGGATTTTCGCGGGATCGCCGTCCCAGCCAAGAGGCTTCAACGGAATCTTCAATTCGGCGGTCCAGCCGTGCGGCAAAATTGCTGCGGTCGACACCAGGCCGAGATCGACGCCCTCCTGGTGCCGGGCATGACTGACGATCTTCACCTGAAAGGTCTGGTTGAACGGCGATACTTCAAATTCGTAGTACGGAAATCCGGTTTCCGAAAACGTCACGAACAATTCCACCACGTCGAACATGTATGGGAATTGTCCGGGGCCGAGAACCTTCCTGGCGTTCAGTAATGGCGACGACACCGCGTAGCGAACGGTCAAGATATCGCCGGCAAGCGAGGCTTTCACCTGAACGGGCTTTTTGAGAATCGACCTCGCCGGCGCGACCAACGACAGGTCACAGGCCAAAGCGCCCGGAGCGGTCAGCAGGATCGCAACAACGATAAGGAGCCTCATGACGGGCCAAACTATCATAGATGGTGATTGTTACACCATACAACTTTGCATGACCTGGAAAGCCCGGCTTCGAGGTTGGTCGCGAAGCCGTCCGCGGCCGCATTTTGAAGGCCTTCCGCCTGCGCCTCGCCGGGTCCGGAACCACGCGCGAAAGCCGGCATGTGCTGTGGCCGACCACGCGCCGCGCGGCCAATCGCGGGCTCGGAATCGAAGCTGTTCCGGTGGATTTGACGCGGAGGCTGGGCGGTCGCCTAGCCTCCGTTGCCGTTGCCGTTCTCGGCTTCCTCGCCGATATGCTCGACCGACACCACATGCTCGTCTTCGGCGGTGTCGAACACGATGACGCCCTGGGTCGAGCGGCCGGCGATCCGGATCCCCTGCACCGGGCAGCGGATCAGTTGACCCTTGTCGGTCACCAGCATGATCTGGTCGGAGTCCTCGACCGGGAATGAGGCCACCAGCTTGCCGTTGCGATTGTTGACGGACATCGCCACGATGCCTTTGCCGCCACGGCCGGTGGTCCGGTATTCGTAGGACGATGTGCGCTTGCCGTATCCGTTCACGGAAACCGTCAGCACCACCTGTTCCTGCGCCGACATCTCGAGGTAGCGCTCGGAACTGAGCTGAATGGCACCGGTGGTCTCTTCCTCGGCTTCCGCGGTCTCCTCGGCCGCGGCTTCGCCGGCCGCGGCGCGGCGCATTTTCAGGTAGGCCGACCTCTCGTCCGATGACGCCTCGACATGCCGCAGGATCGCCAGCGAGATCAGCCTGTCGGCTTCGGGCAAGGCGATGCCGCGCACGCCCATCGAGGTGCGCCCCGAAAACACCCGGACATCGGTGACCGGGAAGCGGATGCATTGGCCGCCGGCGGCGGTCAGCAGCACGTCGTCGCGCTCGGTGCAGATCTGCACGTCGACAATCGCCTCGTCGTCATCGAGCTTCATGGCGATGATGCCGGAACGGCGGACGTCGACGAAGTCCGACAATTTGTTGCGGCGGACATTGCCGCCGGTGGTCGCGAACATCACGTCGAGATTGCCCCAGGAGGATTCATCCTCCGGCAGCGGCATGATGGTGGTGATGCGCTCGCCCTGCTCCAGCGGCAGGATGTTGATCATGGCCTTGCCGCGGGCGATCGGCGCCGCCATCGGCAGCCGCCAGACCTTTTCCTTGTAGACCTGTCCGCGCGAGGAGAAGAACAGCACCGGGGTGTGGGTCGAGGCCACGAACAGACGACTGACGAAATCCTCGTCGCGGGTCTGCATTCCCGCCCTGCCCTTGCCGCCGCGGCGCTGCGCGCGGTAAGCCGACAGCGGCACGCGTTTGACGTAGCCGGCATGCGAGACGGTGACGACCATGTCCTCGCGCTGGATCAGGTCCTCGTCCTCGACCTCGTCTTCGTGCTCGGCGATGACGGTCTTGCGCGGGGTCGCGAATTCGGATTTCACGTCCGCGAGTTCGCCCTTGATGATGGCCTGAACGCGGGCGCGCGAGCGCAGGATGTCGAGGTAATCGGCGATTTCGACCGCGAGCTTGTCGAGTTCCTGGGATATTTCCTCGCGGCCGAGCGCCGTCAGGCGCGCCAGCCGCAAGTCGAGGATGGCCTTGGCCTGCTCGAACGACAGCCGTGCCGTGCCGTCAGCGGCGAGCGTGTGCCGGGGATCATCGATCAGCGTGATCATCGCGGCGACGTCCTTGGCCGCCCAGTCGCGCGCCATCAGGGTATCGCGCGCGGTGTTGGGATCCGGCGAGGTGCGGATCACGTGGATGATCTCGTCGATATTGGCTACCGCGATGGCAAGACCGACCAGGATATGGGCGCGGTCGCGCGCCTTGTTGAGCAGGAACTTGGTGCGGCGGGTCACCACCTGTTCGCGGAAGGCGACGAACAGGGTGAGCAGGTCCTTCAGGTTCATGAGCTGAGGACGTCCGGCGTCGAGCGCCACCATGTTGGCGCCGAAATTGGTCTGCAGCGGCGTGAACTTGTAGAGCTGGTTGAGCACGACTTCAGCGACCGCATCGCGCTTCAATTCGACGACCACGCGAAGACCGTCGCGGTCGGATTCTTCGCGCAGATCGGCAATGCCCTCGATTGTCTTCTCGCGGTGCAGCTCCGCGATGCGCGCGACCATGGTGGCCTTGTTCACCTGGTAGGGAATTTCAGTGATGATGATCGCTTCGCGATCTTTCCGGATGGTGTCGATCTTGACCTTGCCGCGCATCACGATGGAACCGCGGCCGAGGTGATAGGCGGAGCGGATGCCCTGGCGTCCGAGAATGATGCCGCCGGTGGGAAAATCCGGACCTGGAACGAGCTTGATCAGGTCGTCGAGGCCGAGCGCGGGATCGTCGATCAGCGCGACGCAGGCATCGATCACTTCGCCGAGATTGTGGGGCGGAATATTGGTCGCCATGCCGACCGCGATGCCGCCGGCGCCGTTGACCAGCAGATTTGGAAATTTCGCCGGCAGCACCCGCGGTTCGCGGAACGAGCCGTCATAGTTATCCTGGTAGTCGACGGTGTCCTTGTCGATGTCGTCGAGCAGCAGTTGGGCGATCTTGGTCAGCCGGGATTCGGTGTAACGCATCGCGGCGGCCATATCGCCGTCCACCGAGCCGAAATTGCCCTGCCCGTCGATCAGCGGCACGCGCATAGAGAAATCCTGCGCCATGCGGACCATTGCGTCGTAGACCGACTGGTCGCCGTGGGGGTGATATTTACCGATCACGTCGCCGACGGTGCGGGCCGACTTGCGGTACGGCTTGTTATATTCGAACCCGTTCTCGTACATCGCGTAGAGGATGCGGCGATGGACCGGCTTCAGACCGTCGCGCGCATCCGGCAACGCGCGCGCCACGATCACGCTCATGGCGTAATCGAGGTAGGAGCGTTTCATCTCGTCGAGGATGGATACGGGACGAATATCGGAGGGGCCCGGTGGCTCTCCGGGCGTCGGATCTTCAGGGTCAGACAAAGGGGGAATCCGCTCAGTTCCAGGTGAGAATCATATAGCTCATCGGGGCTTTCGAAACCACCTTTAACTCCCTCCCGCGGCCGGCTTTTTCCCTTCGTTTTTCCAGAGACTTAGGTGGCGGATCGGATGGCTCTGCGCGGGGCGGAACCGACCTGCGGAACCGGTCCGGCACCGCCTGTTCTCCGGTGCCGAAATCCGCCTTGAACGACCCCGTGCCAGCGAGGCTTACGGGCCGAACACCACGGCGTGCATGATGCGTCCCGGGAGCAGGGTGAACAGGCCCGCGATCACAAGGGCGCCGGAGAAAACCGAGATCATGATGCGGCGATGATCCGCGACCCGGTGCCGGTGCGCCTTCCATACGGCAAGGGGAACCGTGATCAGCACGAAGATCGACAACAGATGGATCGGGCTCCACGGACCGACAAGCCGGATCTGATGAATCCAGAACGAACTGATCGCCACCGACATCATCAGGCCGACCCAGATCCAGCCCAGCGCGCGATGAGGCAACGTTCCCTTGGGAGCGGCAAGCTGGACGACGCCAAGCGCGAACGCGGTCATCGCCGCGAAGGCGTGGATGGGGATCGCAGGCGCGGCATCCAGCAACGGTGCGAGAGCCATGAACAGCGCCCCCAAATCACTCTGCCGAAATTACATTTTATGAGTGAATTCAGTCGCCTGCGAGCCTATTTCAAGAATTTACTCCAGGACCGAAATCAAAACGGAATGTCATCGTCCATGTCGCTGTTGCGGGCGCCGGCGGCAACCGCGCGACGTGGCGCGGCACTCGACGGCCCGCTGGCGCCGAAATCGCCGGCTTGATCGTCGGAGCCGAAACTTCCGCCGCCAGCGCCGGCGCCGCTGCGGCCATCGAGCATGGTCAGGTTCGAGTTGAACCCCTGCAGCACCACCTCGGTCGAGTATTTTTCCGCGCCGCTCTGGTCGGTCCATTTGCGCGTCTGCAACTGACCCTCGATGTAAACCTTGGCGCCCTTCTTCAGATATTGCTCGGCGACCTTGCAAAGGCCTTCATTGAAAATGACGACCCGGTGCCACTCGGTCTTCTCCTTGCGCTCGCCGGTGGCCTTGTCGCGCCAGCTTTCCGAGGTGGCGACGCTGAGATTGGCGATCGGACGCCCATCCTGCGTGCGCCGGATTTCGGGATCCTTGCCGAGATTGCCGACCAGAATTACCTTGTTCACGCTACCTGCCATCGCCGCTCTCCACTCTCGTCATCATTGCACTGGTCCGCCCCGCAAGCCATTCGGCCGGAGGCGTCAGGTCGCCGCTGTCGTTACGCGCGGGACCACCTTGCCGCGACCCTATACGCTCGCCCGTCCCGCGAGCTTCGGGATCGGCGGTTATCCACATATAGCATTCCGTCCCACAATG